>JAFGJK010000111.1 GCA_016929135.1 Spirochaetota bacterium
CCGCCGCCGTCTACGGCTATCCCGAGGAGATCCCCATCACCGAGGAGAGCCGGCTACTGCCGATCAATCCCTACGGGAGGGGGAAGCTCTTCATCGAGCAGGTGCTCCAGGACCTGGAGGCTGCGGAGGGGATGCGCTCCGTCAGGCTCAGATATTTCAACGCGGCCGGGGCCGACCCATCCGGCGAGATCGGGGAGAGCCACGTCCCGGAGACGCACCTGATACCCCTGGTGATGCGTTCGCTCCTGGAGGACTACACCCTCACCGTCTTCGGCACCGACTACCGGACCCACGACGGCACCTGCATCCGCGACTACATCCACGTGAACGACCTGGCCTCGGCGCACGTCCTGGCGCTGGACCGGCTGCTGGAGCGGCGGGAGTCCGGGGTCTTCAACCTGGGCAACGGCCGGGGCTTCACGGTGCGGGAGGTGATCGACTCGGTGCGGCGCGTCACCGGCAGGGAGCCCAGGGTGGCCCTGGGGCCCCGGAGGGCCGGGGACCCGGACGCGCTGGTGGCCTCATCGGCGCGGGCGGCGCGGGAGCTGGGCTGGGAGCCGCACTTCGCCGACATCGACGCCATCGTGGAGAGCGCCTGGCGATGGGAGTCCCGGAGAAAGAGAAAGGGCTACTGAGGTCTACCTCTTCCGCACCACGATGATGGTGTAGTCGTCGCGGATCTGTTCCAGATTGATGAAGGTGAAGAACCGCTCCACCACGTGGTTCAGGATGTCCCTTGCCGTGCCGCCCCGCGCCTCCTGCAGCGACTCCATGACGCGCGCCAGCCCGAAGGGGACGTTGTGATAGTTGCAGCTCTCGATGATGCCGTCGGTGAAGAGCATCAGGACGTCGTCCTTCTCCGCCCTGAGCCGGATCACCTGTGGGGGGATGTTCATGAGATTCACCCCGATGGGCTCGCCCCGGAAGTCCGTGCCGCCCGGTCCGGCCGCGCTGACCTTCCCGTCGGTGGCCCGGCGCACCAGGAGGTCCGGATGCCCCGCGTTCACGTACTCCACCTCGCCGTCGCGGAACCGCAGGAGTATGCCTGAGATGAAATTGTCCAGGCGCTGCAGCTCCCTGGATATGGTGATGTTGACGTGCCGGTAGATGTCGTCCAGGGAGGCGCTCTGCATCCCCCTGAAGAGCCGTGCGGTGATGGGCTTGATGAGCATGCCGATGAGGGCCGAGGCGACGCCGTGGCCGGCGACGTCGAAGAGCGATAGACCCTGGAGCGTCTTCTCACGGTAGTAAAAATCGTAGCAGTCCCCGGAGGCACCGTACTTCGGCATGTAGGTCAGCGCCACGTCCCAGTTCTTTAGGTCCCTGGGGGGCGTCTCCAGCAGCGAGAGCTGGACCTCGGTGGCCAGGTTCATCTCCATCCTGGCCGTCTCGTTGGCCTGTTCCAGCTCGCCGTGTATCGACAGGAAGCGGTTTGCCAGCATCAGGGTGATCCCCATCATGAAGATGAAGAACCCGTACTGCGACACCACGTAGTCGTATGCCCAGAACATCGAGTCCAGGATATCGAAGACGGCGCATCCCACCATGATGACGGTGCCCAGCAACAGGTTCCCGGCCGTCGAGGTCAGCATCGTGCGTCCCGCCGCGCTGAGGAACCGCGCCGGCAGCGCCCTGTGCCGGTAGTCACGGTAGACACGGCGGTAGTGTTCCCAGGCGGCGCGGCCGATCCTCCCGAGCGTGTAGTAGAACAGGGGGACGACGCTGGTGACCTGCCAGACGCGCAGGATGTCGATGACGAAGGGATTCGAGAACGGCAAAAGCGTCAACAGGATCAGGAGGCCGTAGAAGGCGGCGAAGAACCTGGTGAAGCGGCTGTAGGAGCCGGTGAGGAGCGAGTCCAGGAACGCCCCGATGAGCGGCAGGAGGGCGTAGAGCGAACAGTACTCGATCCTGTGGAGCACCGTGGAATCCAGGGTCACCGCGTACACGGCGTGGGTCCTGGTGAGCAGGTAGACGAAGAGGGTCACCGAGAAGAGGCCGTAGAACAGGTAGAATTTTTCCTCGGAGCGTATGAAGTAGATGAAGATGTGATAGGCGCCGAAGAAAAGGTAGAGGAAGAGGAGTATCAGGGCCGCCTGGTCGGACCGCCTCTGCTCCAGGGTTTCGTAGTCGTCGATTATGAAGGGGGTGCTGCGGTGGAAGCCGGAATCGATATTGGTGGGATCGGCTAAAATTCTCACCGCCAGGAGGTTCCCCCCCGTTTTCAGGATGCGGCAGTCCAGCGGGATGAGCACCTCCCGCAGGTGCCGGTAGCTCGTGATGTTCCCCCTTCCGTCGGTGTGGAGCTCCGAGCGCAGCAGGTGGCCGTTCAGGTAGACCTCCCAGTTTTCGCCGATATTGGCGAAGAAGACCCCCAGGGAGCGGTTCGGCGGGGGGTATCCCTCCCTCAGGGAGAATTCGGCGATGAAGGTGAACTCCCGCGGCGGGTATTCCCTCAGGGAGAACAGCGGCCGGCGGGGCATCCCCGGAAGGGGGAGGTCCTTCAGCACCGCGCTCCGCCTGCCGCTTTTTACGCCCGGCACCACGAGCCAGTCCTTGTCGTCCGGTCCGGGAATCTGCAGGGTCCACTCCCTGCGGAATCCGTTCCGCACGTAGATGGGCACGCCATCGGTGTCGATTTCTCCGGCGAGGAGGGGGCAGGCGACGGCGACCGCCAGCAGCAGCGGCAGGCATGCCCTCCGGGCGGCAGTGCCGCGGTGATGGTTCGGGCGCATCGTCTTCATGGTTCAGCCGTCTCCCTGTATCCAGCATCCCTCTGCCGCACACCCCTCCGTCCCCGGTGCGCGGTGAAATCCAGCCACATTAAACGGTTGTTTGAAAAAAGGCAAGGAATTTTGCGGCGGCGTCCCGGCTTTCGTGCCGTCACCCCGGTCAGTGACGGTCCGGGTAGCGGGCCGCTACCGACCTGAGGACCTCCAGCGTGTCGAAAAAGACCTCCACCAGCTCCGGGTCGAACTTGGTGCCCGCGCTCTTCCGAATCTCCTCCAGCACGTCCTTCTCCGCCCAGGCGCTCTTGTAGACCCGCTGCGACGAGAGGGCGTCGTAGACGTCGGCCAGGGCCACGATCCTGCCGAAGAGGGGGATCTCCTCACCCCTCAGGGGCGCGGGATTACCCTTCGAATCCGGCTCCAGGGGCTCCCCGGTCTCGGGGTCCACGTGACCCGGGTAGCCGGTGCCGTCCCAGTTCTCGTGGTGCCGCATCGCCACGGTGGCCGCCACCTCGTCGAACTCCGACTGCCGGTGCATGAAGAGCCGGGCCCCCTGGAAGGTGTGGCTCTTCATCACCTGGTACTCCTCCTCGGTGAAGCGCGCTGGTTTCTTCAGGATCAGGTCCGATATGGCCACCTTCCCCACGTCGTGGAGCATGGCGGCCATCCTCAGTACGTCGCGGTTCTTCTCCAGCTGGTCCGGCGGGACGCGGTGGTTGTGAGCCCACTTCTCGTAGAGCTCCACGGAATAGGAGGCCACCCTGTTGACGTGTGCCCCCGTCTCCTTCGGGTCCCGGAGCTCCGCCATGCTGATCATGCGGAGGATGAGCGCCCTGGTCATCTGCGCCCGCTGGAGGATCATGCTGGCGGAGCCGGCGAAATGGCGCACGTAGAGCTCGTCCTCCCTGCTGAAGGGCCTGACCCCCTCCGGGCCGTCCATGGCGTTGATGATCTGCATCACCCCGATGATGTCGTTCCTGTTGGTCTTCAGGGGGACGGTGAGCATGGAGGTGGTGCGGTAGTCGGACTTTTTGTCGTAGGAGCGGTCGAAGCGGTACGGGGCCTCCTCAGGGATCTCGTAGACGTCGGGGATGTTCAGCAACTCGCCGGTGGTGGCGGCGTAGCCGGAGAGGGATTTACGGTTGATGGGGATGCGGAGCGAGGTGTAGATGAGCTTGTGCCCAGGGGGGAGCTTCCGCTGCAGCGAGTCGGTCTGGACGTTCCGGAAGACCAGCTCGTCCCCGTCCCGGATCTGGATGGAGCCGGCGTCGGCGCCGACGAACTTTCTCGCCTCGAAGAGGATCCTCTCCAGGAGGATGTCCTCGTCCTGTATCTCGTTCAGCTCGGAGCCGAGCCGTATTATCTCGTTCAGGCGGTTTGAATCGTCCAGCTGCATGATGGGCTCCGTTGCTTCGTTATCGTGTTGTTACGGATGATGCCGTACCACCCTTTCCATAATCGGCCGTTCCATGGCGCTCTCCGGGCCGTTTTTGGTATATTTCAATGTATATACACTTTTATGTATCGTCAAACCCTATTTGCCGTAAGGGACGGCAGGGATCTTTACCCCTTCGCGCTCGATACCGACACATACGTGAACGTCGCCTTTTATGGGGGCGGAGCATAAGGACAAGTCGGAATGAGTGGTACTGTATGGTCTGTGCGGAGGACGCGCAAAATCGATTGCCACTTGTCGGTTTTCAGTAACAGTCGTAAACGAGATAGGGACGTCACGCCCCTTTGGCTGGCCGGATCGTTGTATGCCGTACTGCGGTCACGGCGCCTGCGTGCAATGGGGTGACAATGTCGCGAAAGGTCCTGCCCGGCGCGCTTTGGCACCTGAACATCCTCTGCATCGCGCCCTGGCCATGCCCGGAATGGGTTTTACGCCGATGCGCGGCATGATGTCGCAAAGCATTTCGGTTCGGACACAGGGGCGCGACGAAGGGGGCGTCGCGCATACGCCCCTTCGTCTGAAACACGACCGCGCCCAGGTCATGACATTCCGGCCGCTATGGCAGGTCCTGACACGACGATGCGGGTCGGTCATCCATCAATAACCGGCCCAGTCGATGGTGTTCTTGTTCCTGGCGCCCGATTTGGTTATCAGCTCCTTCCAGAAGGTGCCGATCCTGGCCTTAAAGAAGTTAGTGTTGGTGAGGTTTGCGCCGGTGAAATTTACCCCGATGAGCATCGCGTTGGAGAAGTTCGTGTTGGTGAGGTTCGCACTGCTCAGGTCAGCGCCGTTCAGGTTCGCCCCCGAAAGGTTCGCCCTGGCGAGCTTCGCGTAGGACAGGTTCGCCTGGGTCAGGTTCACCTGGCTGAGGTTCGCTCTCTCGAGGTCAGCGTAGCTCAAATCGGCCTTTTCCAGGTTCCTCTCGCCCTTTTTCGCCTTGGTAAGGTCGCCCTGGTTAAAGGAATGCACGCTCTGGAAGGCCATGGCGATAAATACCGCGATCATACAACTTGATAATTTTCTCATCCTGAAATCCTCCGTTGTTTTGTGTGATGGCGGGTATGCGCAGATATGCTGCAGTACGTAACATTACTAGCGGCTTCTCGCTGTCCCGATTCTGTTAACGTGACAGATTATGACCGGTGGGTGACGCGCACACATCCCCCAAAAGGGTGAGGAGTTGAAAAATCATCTGTTTTTAATACCATTGCGATACGGCGCTATTTTAGCGGAACGACGGTGACATCGGCCTGCTGTCCGGATATGAGGTTATATTCTTTAAGAACGTTGATAAGCTGGATTTTATTGTCGACCCCCAGCTTGTTATAGGCGGCGGTGCAGTGGGTTTTCACGGTCTCGTTGGACAGGCCCAGCATGCGGGCTATATCCTTGCGGGAATTACCCTGTATGATGAGATTGATGACATCGGCCTCGCGCGGCGAAAGACGATATCTGTCCCTGAGCCGGCTCAGCTCCTTCACTTCCTTGCCGATGACGAGGACCCCGATGCTGTCGCCATGGTCATCCCTGACGATTTTAAGCTTGGTGTCGACCAACAGCGGCGGTCCGCCGGGGACCCTGTAGTGCATTCGGCAGGAAAAGCTCTCGAAGGCCCCGTCTCTCATTCGTTCCAGCTCCCGCGCGATGTCTCCGCTTTCCTCAATTATCCCGGAAAAGGGCCGGTTCACGAGGGATTTGCGCGTGGTCTTGAGAAGCTCTTCGGCGGCCCTGTTGATCCGGACGATATTGAAATTGTTGTCCAGCAGCAGAAACGACTCGTCGATGGCGGCGACGATGCATTCGCTCACTGCGGCGGGGGATATTTTCAGGAACTGGTACCTGGCGATGGCGTACCATATTCCCCCCATCCAGAATAAATAGAAAATGGGGGACATCGCCTTGGACATGTAACCTGTCAGCTTTGAGAGTACTATCTCGTCGGCAGAAATGACCATGATGGAGATGAGCATGGCAATGAATATTATTCTGCCCTGGCTCCGCTCCTTGTTGGTTTTTGCCCGTCGGCTCCAGACGACAAGGCAGACGGCTCCCGCCGCCATGCAGATGAAATAGTATGCAACCACGTAGGTGAACCAGGGAGACCCGTAATCGGGCAGGAACTCCCAGTAATTCCCCGTCTTCACGAAATCTCTGAAGAGGATGTGGCCCGTGAAGGTGCGGTAATACAGGGGAAGGGCCGGCAGATATACGGCGGCATAGACCAGGGGCCGCAGGGAGACGAGCCTCGTGAGGGTAAGTGAAAAATGAAGTGTTATGGGATAGAACGCGATATTGGGAATGGCCCCCAGGGCAAACCAGAACAGGAATTCGTCCTTAGTGTCCGATGAAAAGGCGAAGATAGCACAGAATGTCCAGAGGGCGATGCAGAGGCACACCAGGAAAAAAATCCTGTTTGCCGGCGATCCTTTGTCCAGCTTGAGGGCGTGAAAGCCCAGGTACAGATACAGCACAAAGGAAATAGTGGCCAGAAACGATAGTATGTTCATGGGGCAACTTCATCAGCAGAGGGTCCATAAATCAATCATTATCAGGGGAAAAACTTCATATTCAGATGGCCCAGGGGCTGTTTTTAAGTATCTCCTCTATCGTATATCCCGGGAAAATTTTTGGCTTCGCCGTCAAAGGTCAGCTGCATCTGTTCGGTTCCGTCTGCGTTCATGGTACAGGCATAATTTCTTACCGACCTGCCGCTTCTCACAACGATCGCATGGGGTTTCTCCGCGATATCGTCGAAAAACCTTTCTCCCCCCGACCTCGTGGCAATGTGGATGATGGCCCCGCCACCGTGAGGACTATGGGCATCGGAATTTTTCGTCTCATGATTGCGACATTGTTATTTTTCTTGCTTGATTCAATGACACCGTTTTCCTGCATGTCATATACAACCCTGCTCCCTCCCCCCGGCCATGAACCATCCCGGCACCAGCAGCGATTACCTATCCATCGCCATGGCCGCGTCGTCTGCTAAAGACAGTTACACCTGCCGGTGCGCCGGCGAGCCGTGAAACCCACCTGGGCAATGTGCGAAGAACCCGCTGACGGAGATTGTAATGCCTGGGCACGCCCCGCCTCCGCACGTTTCCATGAGCCGGTTTTAAAATAGTATTGACAAAAATGGAAAGACTCCCCTATCTATTGGCATTTCCGGGAGGTGGGTATATGAATTCTATTAAAAATGGAACAGCTATTCTATTGGCCCTGGTCGTCTCCTTCCTCGTCATGTCGTGCAAGGGTGGGGGAGGCGGCGACACCATCAAGGTGGGGGCCCTCTTCGCGGTGACCGGGCCGGCTTCGTTCCTCGGTTCACCGGAGAAAAAGACCGCGGAGATGTTCGTGGAGGAGCTCAATGCCAATGGGGGGCTGCTGGGAAAGCAGATCACCCTCATGGTGAAAGATACCGGCGGTGATCCGGCTAAGGCGGTTGCCCTGGCGAAGCAGCTCATCAACGAGGAGAAGGTTTTCGCCATCATCGGGCCCTCCACCAGCGGCGAGTCCCTGCAGGTAAAGGACCTGTGCAACGACGCCAAGGTGATCCTGCTCTCCTGCGCGGCCGCGGAAAAGATCGTGAACCCCGTCGCCAGGTACGTCTTCAACACGCCCCAGAAGGACAGCCACGCAGTGGCCCGCATCTTCGGCGTCATGAAGGACATGGGCATTTCCAGGGTCGGTGTCATCTCGGCGAACACCGGCTTCGGCAAGGCGGGCAAGGAGCAGCTCGAGACAATCGCGCCCAAGTCGGGGATCCAGATACTCATCAGCGAGGTATACGACAAGGACGCCACTGACCTCACGGGGGTCCTCACGAAGGTGAAGGCGAAGAACGTGCAGGCCATCGTGAACTGGTCCATCGAGCCGATCCAGGCCATCGTGGCCAAGAACATCAAGCAGATCGGCATCACCGTCCCCCTGTTCCAGAGCCACGGCTTCGGCAACGTCAAGTACGCCGCCGCCGCGGGAGAGGCGGGGGAGGGGATCATCTTCCCCGGCGGAAGGCTCCTCGTCGCGGAGACCCTTCCGGACGGGCATCCGCAGAAAGAGCTGCTGATGAATTACAAGCGGAATTACGAATCGCGCTACAAGGAGGACGTCAGCACCTTCGGGGGCCATGCCTACGACGCGCTCCTGATCTTCAAGACCGCGGTTGAGAAGGCGGGGACCCTGGACAGCGAGAAGGTGGCCCAGGCTATGGAGGGGATCACCGGCCTCGTGGGGACCGCCGGCGTGTACAACTACTCCGCGGATAACCACAACGGACTCAGCCCTGACGCCTTTGAGATTCTCACCGTCAAGGGGGGCAGGTTCGGGCTCTATACCAGGAAGTAGCCGGCGCCGTCCCCCCGCCGGGGGACCGGTCTGCCGCGCAATCAAATGCAAGGATATGCCGAGCCCGGCCCCCCGGGAGGGGGGCCGGGCCGCAACGCGAACTCATGAATGCTGAACAGCTGATGCAGTATCTTCTCTCCGGTATCACCACCGGGAGCATATACGCGATCGTCGCGATCGGATTCAATATCATCTACAACACCACCGGCATCATAAACTTCGCCCAGGGGGAGTTTCTCATGCTGGGGGGGATGATATCAATATCGCTCTGTTCCGTCATGCCGCTCCCCCTGGCGATCGCCCTGGCGGTGGCCGTCACCGCGGCGGTGGGCTACTGCATCGAGCTCCTCTTCGTCAGGTGGATCCACAACCCGACGGTGCTCCGCATGGTCGTCATGACCATCGGCATTTCGATTCTGATACGGGAGATCGCCCTTCACGTGTGGGACGAGAAGGTGCGCTCGCTCCCCTATTTCACCGGCAACGAGGTGACCTCGGTGAGCATACTGGGGGCCCGCATCTCCCCCCAGATCCTCTGGGTGCTCGGGACATGCGCCCTCATCGTGGTGCTCCTCAACCTGTTTTACGGGCGCACCCTTCTGGGGAAGGCCATGCGCGCCTGTTCGGCGAACCGCATGGCGGCCTCCCTCTGCGGCATCAACGCCGGGCGGATGGTGACCGTCTCCTTCATGCTCAGTGCCGCCATCGGGGCCCTGGCGGGATGCGTCATCTCGCCCATGACGCAGACGCAGTACGACTGCGGCACGTCCCTTGCCATCAAGGGGTTCACCGCCGCGATCTTCGGCGGCCTCGGGTCCAGTTCCGGCGCCGTCATCGCGGGCCTCCTGATCGGCGTCATTGAGGCCGTGAGCATCAGCGTCCTCCCCCTGGCCTACAAGGACGCCGTCACCCTCACCCTCCTCCTCCTCATACTGGTGGTCAGGCCCAGCGGCCTCTTCGGGAGCAGGGAGGCGGGGGCGCTGAAGGAGTTCTGAGGATGAAACGCTTCGTCGCCATCGGGGCCCTGGCGGCCGCCGTCATCGCGCTGCACCTCCTTTTCGCCGCGGCGGGGGCGGAATACCTGCTGGTGCAGCTCACCATGGCGGCCTACTACGCCCTGGTGGTGATCGGCCTCTGCCTTCTCATGGGATACGCGGGGCAGATCTCCCTGGGGCACGCGGCGTTCTTCGCCCTGGGGGGGTACACGGCGGCGGTCCTGTCCACCAACAGCTTCACGCAGCTCATGGGCGCGCCTGCCCTGGAGCGGCTGGTGCACTGGGGGCTGGTGACCGCCGGGACCGACGCCTACGGCGCCGCGGCCCACCAGGTGCCGGTGTGGCTCTCGCTCCCCCTGGCGGTGGCGGCAGCGGCCGCCGTCGCCCTGGTGATCGGCATCCCGGTGCTGAAGCTCAAGGGGCACTACCTGGCCATGGCGACCCTGGGATTCGGGACCATCCTGTACCGCATATTCCTGGGAACCCGCCTCTTCGGGGAGGCGGACGGCATATCATCGGTGCGCCCCTGCGCGCTCCTCCCGGGGCTCACCATCGGGGGGGACACCGCGCTGCGGACCCAGAACTACTACTTCGCCTGGGCCCTGGTCCTCCTGGCGATGGTGCTGTCCCTGAACATCGTGAGCTCCAGGGCAGGGAGGGCGCTGCGCTCGATCCACGGGAGCGAGGAGGCGGCCGCCGCCATGGGAGTCAACACGGCCCGCTACAAGCTCTACGTCTTCATCCTGAGCGCCGTGTTCGCCGCCGTGGGGGGATTCTTCATGACCCACTTCAACGGCGGCATCGGCCCTGCCGAGGCGGGCATCATGAAATCGGTGCGCTATGTCGCCATCGTCGCCGTCGGCGGCATGGCCAACCTCTGGGGGAGCCTGCTCATCGGGGTGCTGCTGAACTTCCTCTCCCTCCGGGGGATCTTCGGCTCCTACGACGATGCCGTGTTCGGCGCCCTCCTCGTCTTCATCATGGCCCTGGCGCCCGACGGCATCCTGAGAAGAGAGTTCCTGCACAGAATCATGCGGGTGAGGATACGATGGCCCTTCTCGAAGTGAACAACCTCTGCCGCTCCTTCGGCGGGCTCAGGGCCGTGAACAACGTCTCCTTCCGGGTGAACACCGGGACGATCAAGGCGGTCATCGGCCCGAACGGCGCGGGGAAGACCACGCTCTTCAACCTCATCGCGGGGGCGCTGAAGCCCGACGGCGGCTCGATCCTCTTCAACGGCCGCTCGATCTACGGCCTCCCCCCCTTCCGCGTCGCCGCCGCGGGGATATCGCGTACCTTCCAGAACATCAAGCTCTTCGGGAACATGACGGTGGCGGAGAACATCATGGTGGGAAGGCACACCAGAAGCGGCAGCGGCTTCGCCGCCTCAATGCTCTCCCTCCCCCGGACCCGGCGAGAGGAGCGTGAGATCGCGGAGCGGGCGGCCGAGCTGGCGCGGCTCTTCGGCATCGAGGACGTGCTGGACGCCGGTGCTGCGAGCCTGGACTTCGGGCGTCAGCGGGCCGTGGAGTTCGCCCGCGCCCTGGCCTCGGAGCCGCAGCTCCTCCTGCTGGACGAACCGGCGGCGGGACTCAACATCTACGAAACCAACGAGCTGGCCAAGCGCATCGTGCGCATACGGGACATGGGGATCACCATCCTCCTCATAGAGCACGACATGTCGCTGGTCATGGACATTTCGGACGAGATCGCGGTGCTCTCCTACGGGGAGAAGATCGCCGAGGGCCCACCCTGCAATGTCAGGAACAACCCTCAGGTGATCGCCGTGTACCTGGGAGGCGACGTTGCTCAGGATTAGGAACCTCGAATCGGGATACGGGAGCCTCAGGGTGCTCAAGGGGATATCCCTCCACGTGAACTCCGGGGAGATCGTGACCATCATCGGCGCCAATGGGGCCGGGAAGACCACGCTGCTGGAGACGATCGCCGGCGTCGTCGCGGCGTCGTCGGGGGAGATCCTCTTCGATGGCAGGGACCTGGTCACCCTCTCGCCCGAGCGGATTGTGGCCGCCGGCTGTTCCCTCGTGCCGGAGGGGCGTCAGGTCTTCGCCCCCATGACGGTTCGGGAGAACCTGGTCCTGGGGGCCTACATCAGGTCAGGCAGGGAGGGGAAGGCCGCGGTGGCGGAGGACATTGACGCCATCCACCGCCACTTCCCCATCCTGAAGGAGCGCGACGGCCAGCTGGCGGGGACGCTCTCCGGCGGCGAGCAGCAGATGCTGGCCATCGGGCGCGCCCTGATGGCCCGCCCCCGGCTGATCATGCTTGACGAGCCCTCCATGGGGCTCGCCCCCATCATCGTCAGGGGGATATTCGAGATCATCGGGCGGCTCCGCGCCGAGGGGAACACGATCCTCCTGGTGGAGCAGAACGCCATGGCATCGCTGGGGATCGCGGACCGGGGCTACGTGATGGAGACGGGCCAGATCGTGCTGGAGGGGACCGCCCGGGAGCTCATGGAAAACCATGACGTGCAGCGGGCCTATCTCGGCAAGGAGTACCGGAGCATCGGCGAGGGGCGGGGGTGACGGGCCCCAAGGAACGATTCAAATCTAACGACCGGAGGCGGGTATGATGTACAACAGCGAATTCGAGGCCATGCCGCGCGACGAGATCGAGCAGCTCCAGATCGAGCGCCTCCAGACAACGCTGAACAGGGTCTACCGCAACGTCGCGTTTTACCGGGAGGCCTTCGACGCGGCGGGCGTGAACATCGAGAAGATCAAGAGCATCGGCGACCTGAAGGAGCTCCCCTTCACCACCAAGGAGGACCTGGTGAAGAGCTATCCCTACGGCATGTTCGCGGTACCCCTTCGGGACATCGTGCGTATCCACTCCTCCTCCGGCACCACCGGGAAGCCGGTGGTGGTGGGCTATACGGTGAACGACATCCGCAACTGGTCGGAACTGGTGGCCCGCATGCTCACCGCCGGCGGGATCACGAACCACGACCTGGTGCAGATCTCGCTGAACTACAGCCTCTTCACCGGCGGCTTCGGCTACCACTACGGCGCCGAGAAGATCGGCGCCTCGGTGATCCCCGCCTCGGTGACCGGTGACATCGAAAAGCAGATCATGATCATGAAGGACTACAAGACCACCGCCCTGGTGAGCACGCCGAGCTACGCCCTGGCCATCGTGAACACCATGGCGGAGATGAAGATACACCCGGACGAGCTCTTCCTGAAGTACGGGCTCTTCTCGGCCGAGACCTGGAGCGAGAGCATCCGCTCCAGGATCGAGGAGCGCCTGCACCTGATCGCCACCGACAACTACGGGCTCTCGGAGATCATCGGCCCGGGCATCTCAGGCGAGTGCCAGGAGAAACGGGGGCTCCACATCAACGAGGACCATTTCATCGTCGAGGTCATCGATCCCGCCACGCTGAGGCCGCTCCCGCCGGGGGCGGAGGGTGAGCTGGTCTTTTCCACCATCACCAAGGAGGGGTTCCCGCTGATACGGTACCGCACCGGCGATATCGCCTCGCTCATTGACGGGGACTGCCCCTGCGGGCGCACGCTCATGCGCATGAGCAGGGTCACCGGGAGGAGCGATGACATGATCCTGCTGAACGGGGTGAAGATCTACCCGTCGCAGATCGAGGAGGCGCTCATGAAGCACGAGCACGTGGCGCCGATGTACCGGATCATCGTGAGCAGCGAGCACGACACCGACGTCATCGAGATACAGACTGCCATACCGCAGAACATCGTACTGGACGAGATGAAGGTGGTGCTGCAGTACCGGGACACCGTGAGGGCGAAGGTCGAGGCCGCCATCGCCATGCCGGTGAAGATCACCCTGGTGGAACACGACACGCTGGTGGGATTACAGGGGAAGGGGAGGATCATCGACAGGCGTCAGGAGGAGTAGCCGGCCGCGTCCCGGGGCTCTTCATTCTTCACTGCCGCCGGCCCTCAGTCTGTCCTCTCGTCCATCCATTCGCCGGTCACGGCATCGGTAGTATCGTCCGCATCGCCCCTGCCGTTCCAGTTGATGATCCCGCAGACCACGCAGAGCACCGCGCATGCGATGCTGAGTCCGTAGGCGGCGAAGGGCCAACCATCTCCAAGTCCTATCATGCTACAGAGTCCTGATATCGAATAATGGTCCCCCGGGGGCCTGAATCCCCGTGTATCCTCTGCCTTCGCGACATAAGCCGGTTCAGGGCCTGCCGTCCTTGAAAACAGGGTTTGAGGTATATAGAAACGGGGGAGTATGTCAAGTAATTATTTACGGGGGGGAGCCCGCGGCGCCTCCCGGGACGGCCGCCGGGGCGGAAACGGGCCCCGCCGCTCCCCCGCGCACGCCGGCGGGGATGCCGCTTCTCCTCTTCAGGGAGGTGGCGGCGTTTTTTTCGCTCATCCCCGGGAGGAACCCTGCCGATACTAAGAAGGGGGAAACCTCCCCCCGGAGCGGTAACCCCATGGGAGCCAGAACGATCGGGCGCCTCGCCGGCGCCCTGCTGACCGTACTCTGCATCAGTCCCCTCCACGCCGTGACCCTGCGGTGGGACATCACCAGGGACGAGCGCCTGGAGATCGTGAAGACGGCGAAGGTGAAGCTCTTCGTCGACCAGGCGCTCAGGAAGGAATACGACGAGCGGAACATCGTGAACCTCACCTGCTACGAGCGCGGCGATGCCGGGAGCCGCGTACGGGGGGACTTCTCCATCTTCCAGCGGGATTCCTCCGACGAGGTCTTCAAGGCCGGGGAGCTGCTGGAGCGGCACGAATCGGATTTTCTCATCGCCGGGAACGGCAGGTTCACCGTGAAGGAGGGGGACTATATGCCCAACCTGCGGCACATCCCCACCTTCCCCGGCGGCGACGTCCCCGAGGGGCATGTCTGGAAGGGGGAAGGGGAGCTGCACTTCAACGGCTTCTCCCGACCCTTCAGCGTCTCCTTTCCCGTGGAGTACCGCTTCGAGGGGATGGGGAAGGAGCGGGGGGTCGACTGCGCCGTTATCCGCTACGCCTTCCGTTTCGACAGGAGGATGCCCCGGGGGATTCCGCAGGATATGCCCCTGCGGGTCACCGGGATGGACGAGGGGACCCTCTACTGGGACACGGCGAGAAACGAGCCGGTGAACATGAAGGAGATGGAGGACCGCTATGCCGTGCTCCTGGTGTTTTCGCCGACGGCCGAAACCGGCTCGCTGAAGTTCCAGATGCACATCACCACCGTCTACCGTACCTACAGGCCCGTTGCGGAGGAGGAGAAGGAGAAGGCCCGCCGGGAGCTGGAAGAGACGATCCCGAAGGAGAGCGGCGTCGACGTGGTCACCGACAAACGCGGCTTGGTGGTGCGGCTCGGCGACGTCCTCTTCGACTTCGATTCCTACCGGCTCAAGGAGGATTCACGGGGCACGCTGAACAGGGTCGCGGACGTCATCGGGTCACGGTACCCCGATCGGGAGCTCATCGTGGAGGGGCACACCGACAGCACCGGCGACGTGGGCTACAACCAGCGGCTCTCCGAGGACCGTGCCTTGGCCGTGGCGCGCTACATGAAGAGCCGCGTGGGGCACGACAAGATATCCTACCGGGGCTTCGGCGAGAAGAACCCGCTGGCGGACAACGGCACCGCCGAGGGGCGGCAGAAGAACCGGCGCGTGGACGTCATCATCAGGATGAAATAGCCGCGGGTAACTTCTTGACATAAAACCTGTTCCGTGCGCTGGATGGGTATATCCCGTCGCACCAAACCATCCCGTGGAGGTCCCGCCATGGCTGCCGTTCCGAAACCGATCACCGCTCCCCCGGACAAGGAGGAGCTCGCCAGGAGGCTGGCGAATGTCCGCTCCCGCATGAAGGAGGAGAATCTCGATTACTACGTCTGCTTCGACCCGGTGAACATCTACTATCTCACGAATTTCGCCAACAACGTGCACGAGCGCCCCTTCATCATGGTGATCCCCCTGAAGGGGACGCCGGTGATGCTCTGCCCGCTCCTTGAGTCGAGCCACGTGAGGGCCAGGGCACGCTGCGAGCTGGAGTACGCCACCTATTACGAGTTCCCCGCGCCGGCGGGGCAGAACTGGTTCGAGCTGTACAAAACGCTCTTCGGGAAGAGGGTCAGGGTGGGCGTCGAGTCGACCCTCCCGGTGGGGATCGCCGACGCGACGCCGGGGAGCCGCGTCGTCACCGACATCATCGAGGATGTGCGCCTGGTGAAGACCGACTACGAGATCGGGCGCACGGTGCACGCCTGCTCGGTGATCAACGAGGGGCACCGCAAGATACTGGAGATCACCAGGCCGGGCAAGGTCGAGGTACTCATCTACGGGGAGGTGGTGCGCCTGATGATGGGGAAGACCCTCATGGAGATACCGGGGGCGAACCTCATCGTGTCGAAGTTCGTCGGCGCGGTGTGGCCGCCGTCCCTCTCCCACGACCCGCACATCGTGCCGACGCCGGGCACCGCCATGGAGGAGGGGGGGCCCCACGTGTCCATCGTCACCGCCCAGGTGGACGGCTACGGCGTGGAGGTGGAACGCACCTTCTTCCTGGGACACGTGCCGGAGAAGGCCAGGAAGCCCTTCGAGACGATGATGAAGGCCCGGGCACTGGCCTACGGGATGGTGAAGCCCGGTGCGGTCCTGGAGGAGATCGACCGCGAGGTGCGCAAGGTGATCATCGGCGCCGGGTACGAAAAGTACATCCTGCACCGTACGGGGCACGGCCTGGGGATCACCGGGCACGAGGCCCCCTACGTGGCCCTGGGGGATTCCCGGAGGCTCGAGCCGGGGATGCTCATCAGCATCGAGCCGGGGATCTACATCCCCGGCGAGGGGGGGTACCGCCATTCCGATACGGTACTGATCACCAGGGACGGATACCTGCGCCTCACGGACGCTCCGGATGGCCTGGAGGAGCTCACCATCCCCCTGGGCGAAGCGGAATAGGCCGGGGAGGGTGTCATGACATTTACCGACAACCGCACCGGCGAGCCGCCGGTGGCGCACTCCGCGGCGCTCTTCACCCTCACCACGGTGACGCTGCTCTACGTGATTAACTACATGGACCGCATGGTCCTCTCCGCCACGCTCCCCCTCATCAAGGCCGACCTGGGCCTTTCGGACACGCAGTGCGGCTGGCTGGGCACCATCTATTTCCTGGTGGTGGCGCTGCTGACGCTCCCCGCCTCCATCCTCTGCGACCGATGGAGCAGAAAGAAGTCCCTCTCCCTCATGGCGGTCCTCTGGAGCGCCGCCACCTTTCTCACCGGCGCCGGGTCCGGCTTCGGCCAGCTTTTCGCCGCCCGGGGGGGCGTGGGGGTGGGGGAGGCGGGCTTCGCGCCGGGGGGGATTGCCTACGTCTCCGGCTCCTTCAGGGAATCGGTGCGTGCCAAGGTGATCGGGGTGTTCAACCTGGGGCAGCCCCTGGGCTCGATCCTGGGGATCGTGATCGCCGGCGTCGTGGCACGGGCGGACCTCTTCGGCATGGGATGGCGGGCCCCCTTCTTTCTCTTCGCGGCGCCGGGACTGATCCTGGGGATCCTGGTGCTCTTCACAAGGGACTATCCCACCGCCGGCATCGTCTACGGCGGCGCCCGCCGTCTCACGGTGTGGCAGGGGTTCCTCACGGTGCTGAAGACGCCGTCGCTCCTCTTCACCTACGTCGGGGTCGGGGCCATGAGCTTCGTCGGCGGCGCCGTGGGGCACTGGCTCCCCACCTATTTCGCCCGCACCAGGTCCATCGACGTGGCCCGGGCGTCGTTCATGATGGGGGGGATCATCGTCTTCGCCGTCGTCGGCCCGGTGGCCGGCGGGATCATCGCGGACCGGTGGAAGCGGCGGAGGGGGAACGCCAGGCCCCTGACCGCCGCCCTCATCTCGCTGCTCTGCGGGATATTCCTCTACCTCTCCTTTTTCATCGACCGGGGCGGGATGTGGTCCCTCTCCTACGGGGTCTTCATCGTCGTGGGGATCCTCATGTTCGCCTACACGGCGCCGGCCTACTCGGTGAGTCAGGACCTGGTTCCCGAGGGGATGCGCAGCATCAGCATGGGGCTGCTGGTGCTGGTGACCTACGGGACCATGGCGGCCTACGCCCCGGTCGTTGTGGGATGGCTCTCCGATTACCTGGGCGAGCCCGGGCGTCCGGACCTCGCCGGGGCCTTCATGGCGGTGCCCCCGGTGGCGTTTCTCGGGGCGCTGCTCTTCTATCTCTCCGCCCTGTTCCACGACAGGGACATGAGGCGGCTGAAGGGGGTGGAAGCATGAAACTGAAACGTCTGCTGGCGCTGCAGGTGGCGTACCTGCTTTTCGGGCTGGCCTACAACGCCCTGAGCTACTGGCTCCTCTCGACCGGGGGCGCCGCCCTGGCCCCCACGCAGCCACTGGCGGGGGGCGCGGTCATGGCGGCCTACGGCGTCTGCCTCATCCCAGGAGCCATGGGGCACCGGATCCTCTACCGGGTCTTCATGGCCGCGGCGATCCCGGTGCTGGGGTACGGCGGCGTGATCAAACACCTGATGAACTTTCCCGGGGCACTGCACCTCTACCGCTCCACGGCGGCCTGGGGGGCCGCCCTGGCCATCAACTGCTTCGGCCTGGCCCTGAACCTGGCGGCCGCGGCCGGGAGGTTCAAGGCGGAGGAACCGGCCCGGTGAAATGCCGCAAGGGGTGCGGCGCCTGCTGCATCGCCGTATCCATCTCCTCGCCGCTGCCGGGGATGCCGGGGGGGAAGCCGGCCGGCGTCCGCTGCGCGAACCTCTTGCCGCACAACACCTGCAGTATCCACGGGACGCCGGCCTATCCGGAGGTGTGCCGCGCCCTCGTCCCGTCGCGGGAGATGTGCGGGGCCTCCTTCGACGAGGCCATGCGCTACCTGGAGGAGCTGGAGCGGGCCACGCAACCAGAGGCCTGATTTCCGCCGCTCACCGCACGGGGGTTTGGCATCCGTGCCGTCGACATGAAAGATAAAATCGCTCACCCGCACCCGGCCCCTCCCGTCAGGGGGGCGGGTGGGACGGGATCCATGTATCGTGCGGAATGATCAGATAGGAAACACTCCCCCCGAGGGGCAGCCGGCACGACGCCGGCGTGTCAAGGGGGGGCAGGATGGCAAAAATTCCCGGACCGAGGGCCGGGGGGGATGCATGCCGACTACTCGCCCCCGCCGCTTACGACGAAGCCCTTGGAGGACGGCCCGGTGGAGGACGGCGTCCCGGCGATGCGGGCCAGGTAGGCGCTCCCCAGGCGCTCCAGGTGGTCGTTCACGTTGTCGAAGTAGTTCAGGTGCACCTGCTCCTCGTCGATCACCGTCTCGAAGAGCTTCACCGTGGTGCTGTCCCCCTGCTCCCGGCACACCTCCAGGAACCCGTTGTAGGCGACGATGGCGTCCTCCTCCGCCTTCGAGTCCGCGGGATATATCTTCTCCACCGGCTGCCCCTTCTCCACCTTCCCCGACATCTCGGTGGTGGGCTCACCGCCGAGCTCCTTGATCCTCTCGGCGAAGGCCTCGGCGTGCCGCATCTCGTCGATGGCGATGAGCTTGATGTTCTTCGCCAGCTCGCCGTAATCCATGTCGTCCAGGTTGTAGTGCTGGTTCATGTACTGGTTGATCGCCTGGAGCTCCATCGCCCGGGCCTTGTTCAGTACCTCGATGACCTTCTGCTTTTTCTCTTCCCGTGATGCCATGTGTGTCCTCCGCAATGATGTTCGTATGTGTGTATGGTATTACTTATACACAGGGGTGCGGGGGCGTCAATACAAATCCGACGCGCCGGGACCGTCGCATCCCTCGGGGCGCGCCACGTCGCGGTTCTATTCCGTGACGCTCTTCTGGGCCCGGGGGAGCGCCACTGGCCCCCCTTCCGAGGGGAGCTCGTTCACCCAGAGGAAGCGCTCCATGTAGCGCCGCAGGGCCAGCTGGATCTCCCACTGCGACAGGCCGGCGAAGGGATCGGCCTCATCCCCGCTGCGGAGCGGCTCCCCGCCGCTACAGCTGGAACCCGTCTCCCACATCGCCCGCCTTCACCAAGGCCTCAAGGGCGTCGTAGTCGTGGAAGACCACCAGGCGAACGTTCCTGTCGGGCCTCCTGAAGATTTCGTCGTGGATCCAGCGGATCTGGTTGGCCGAGAGGTCCCTGTCCTCGCCGAGAAGGAGGCTCACCAGCAGGGGCCTCCCGGTGAGCCTCCTGATGTTGTCGGTGTTCCAGGCGATGTCGCCGGCCAGGAGGTACCGCTTCCCGTCACGGAGGCGCACGTAGATCATCTGGTGGCCCGGCGTGTGCCCCGGCGTCTTCACCAGGACCATCCCCGGGAGGAGCCGGTGGTATTTCTCGTACGAGAGGTGCCGCACCGCCTTCAGCATCGCCGGGGTGAAGCCGGCATCCGCGATCCACTTGCTGTCCGCCTGCTCGGCGGTGACCACTGTGCGGGGGAGGATCTCGTCGCGGTACGGGGAATCGGGTATGCCGCCGGCGTGGTCGTAGTGCTCATGGGTCAGGACGATGAGCTGCGCCTTCCGCATGGCCCGCTGCGCGGCGTCGAAGCCGACGGTGTAGAACTGGTACTCTGCCCCGCGAGCCGATTTCTTCCGCATGGTCTCCTCGCCGCAGACCGGATCGATCACCACGGTTGTGTCGGTGTAGACCACCTGGTAGGAGGGCATGGCGTTATGGTAGTCGGCCGGGGCGCCGCCGGCGATGACGTATTTCGCCGGGAATATCCCCTTCAGGATCATGACGCGGTTGATGGCCGTGGGGAGCGAGCCCGGCTCTTCCCCGGCCATGAGGTCGATGGCGGCGAAGTCGATGCCACTGTCCGACTTTTCCGGAACCGAAGAGACGTCCATCAGGACGATCTTGGCGGCGAGGCCCAGGCCCGCCAGGACGATCACGACGACGAGGGATGCCCTCAGTGCCTTTTTCAGCTTCATAAAGCGCCTCCGATGCGGGGATGATGGTACAAATGGTGGAACAGGACGCCGATTTGTCCATCCATTTTCGGTGCCGGGTGCGGCTCCCCTGTGTTGTGCGCCTGCCCGGTATCGGGGCACGGGCGGGTTACCGGTCGAAGAAGAACCGGTAGGTGCCCCTGCAGGACCCCTGCGTGTGCATCAGGCAGCCCTCTATGGGCGGCGTCAGCTCGAATTGCACCCCCAGGGCGTCATACCAGCAGTTTATCCGGTGCATCACGCCGCAGCGGTAGCCCTCGATGAACCCGGCGTCACGGACCCCCCTGTAGGCGAAACAGCCCTCCTTTTCCCACTCCCATTCGACGCGGTTCCGCTCCGGGATGGTGAAGGAGTACCGCATGAATTCGGGAATGACGAGATCGTAGGCCCCGCGCATGAATTCCATGAGATCGTCGAAGCGCTCGATGTCTCCGTGCACGTTCAGGATTTTTTTCGTTCTCTTCATCTCCAGCGGCGCCATCATCCTGATCGCCCCGAGGTTCATTCTGTTCGCCGTCTCGATGCCGCATTCCCTGACGGCGTTGTAGAACCACATGGCATCATGTGTGATCCAGCCCTTCGAGAGAAACTCCTTCAGCTCCCTCGTGCCGATCCGATCCAGTGCATTCATGAGCGCCTCCTTCCGGCCGGTGCGGTTTCCGCGGATCGCCGCCGGTGTTGGAATAATTAGATATCTAACAAATGCCGAACGCCGTCTCCGGTCTACAGGTTTTCGCGGACCGCCTCGAGCAGCCTGCAGAGCGCCACTCGGTCGCGCTTCTTCATGCCGCCGTAGACGCGGTCCAGGAGTCTTTTCGATATCCCCACCAGCGCCGGCTTCAGCGCCCGCCCCGCCGCGGTGAGCGATATGCGGGTCACCCTGCCGTCGTCCGGATCGGGGACCTTCACCACGTAGCCCAGCTCCACGAGCCTGCCCACGAGCACCGTCACGGTGGGCCTCGTCCGGTGGATCAGGGCCGCGATCTCGTTCATCGCCAGGTCCCCCCGGGTGAACAGCACGTAGAGGATGTCGCCGTGCGAGGGGACGAGCCCCGCCATGCCGTGGCGCGACAGCTCCTCGACGAGGAAGGCGTCGGCCCTCTCGTGGATCCTCGCGATCAGCGTGATTACGGTCGTCTCGTCCACGGGCAAATGATTAGATATCTAATGAATATGTCAAGGCTTTTTCCCTCCCTGCGCAATGCCCCCGCGCCGAAACCGGTACGAGGGCCGGCGGCATCGGGGCCGCCGGATTACCGGGAGCGGCCGGGACGATCACGACTGGGGGGGGGCGCGGTGCGGCCCTTCAGGCGCTCTTGATCCAGGTCTATAATACTGCTCATCCAGGTCGGCAACGCCAGGTACACCGGGCACGTTAGTCGCAATTTTAAAAATCCCAATCTACTGCCATCCCTGCTTTCTCTGTGTTTATTGATTGACAAATACGATTATTTATCGTATATTATATCATATGAAAGTAACCGCGATAATTCCTGATAATCTTGTTGAAGAAGTGAAACAGTATTCTGGCGGTAAAAATATTACAGAATCCATCATTGTGGCGCTGGAAGAATGGTTGTCTCTTAAAAAGATTATTGAGCTCAATTCCCAAATTGAGCGTACGCCCTTAGTTTTTACCAAAAATTATTCTTCCTCAACAATTCGATCTTTAAATAGAAATAGATGATTGTATTAGATACTTCAATTTGGATCGAATTCCTGAAAGGAAATAAGAATTATTTTTCCGTAGTTAGGGATCTTCTCGAAAATCAAAAAAATATTAGCTGTTGCATGTATTTTTGGAGAATTGCTCCAGGGAGCCCTTTCAAAACGTGAGCAAACAGTTATTGAATCCTACTGGCATAACCTTCCAAAGTGCTTAAATGATAATATCTTTATAGAAGCTGGTAAATTTTCTTCTGATAATAAGTTGCATTCGAAAGGAATTGGATTAATTGATTGTGTAATTATCGTATCATGCAGGCAACATAATGCGAAATTATGGTCCCTCGATAAAAAGCTAAACTCTATTCTGAAAAAAGAAGAATTATTTGCCTTATAGTTTATTGAATGAATCCCTTTGAAAGGGATTTTTTAAAACATGCGCCCAACTCAGCGTGACGCGCTGCGCTCCTCGGGCGGAAATACCGCCCTGCGGTGCTCGGCCTCGCGCTGTACCCCGGCGGGAGCCTCCTGTATTACGCCTCCTGGCTGGCCTCATCCTCTCCCCGGGAATGCTCTGCCCTCGTGTGACCCATGCGGCGATGGCGTACAACAGGGCGCGGCATCACGGAGATCCCGCGGATCGGGAGATATGGAGGATACGATGAATACCGGAAAAGCAGTGCCGCTCTTTCTCGCCGTGCTGGCCCTTCACGTGGCCCACATGTTCGAGGAGGTCTGGGGACGCTTCTGGCTCATGGACGCCGTCTTCGGTCCGGGATGGTACCTGGCCATCAACTGGCTGCTCTTCTGCGTCCCCGTGGCCCTGTTCTATTTCGTGCTGCGGGGGAGGCGGTGGGCCCATCACCTGGGCATGGCCTACGCCGGCCTCATGGCGCTGAACGGCGTGGGGCACAATGCCGCCACCATCGTCACCGGGCGATACTTCGGCGGCTTCGCCGGCGGCGTATCCGGCATCGGGCTCCTCCTGGCCGGAGTGCCGCTTGTCTACTGTCTATGGAGGGAGCGGCCGGCCGCATCGGGCTGACCGTACCATTGACGGCGACGCGCCCGATCCCGACACTGCGGGGCGTCGGCCAACAGGGGGGAGTCGCAGCATGGAACAGGGCGGGGACGGGATGAGAAAAGAGTTCGCCACATCCATCGGGGAGATGGAGCGGAGAAAGCGGGCCTTCAGGACACTGGCGGCGAGCCTCATGGCCGGCGCCACCCTGGCCTCCCTGGCTCTCTTCAGGGACTCGATTCTCGTGGTGCTTCCCTCCCTGGCCGCCCTCGCCGTCCTCCTGGCCCTCTCCGATGCCCTCTTCCGGAGGGTTTTCGAGAATTCCAAGGAGACCGTGGTCCTCCTCACCGGAACGACCATGGAGCGGAGGGGGGGGCGGCACCAGGCGCTCCGCCTGGCGGACATCACGGGGGTGTCGGTCAAGAGGACCAGCAGGGGGTCTGTACGGGAGGTGCGGATCGACCTCTCCGGCGCCGGGCCGGTGTTCATCAACGGCCTCCATGGGTTCGAGGAATTCCGGGAGAGCCTGCTGCGCTCGCTGCGGGGCGGCATCGTGCCGCGGGAGGTTCGGGAGCCGCTCGATTTCGATCACCCTCTCTTCTACGTCCTCTTCGGCGGGCTGGCGGGAGCCGTTCCGGTCACGGCGATGAGGCTGCTGCTGCAGCTGGGTGAGGGGGGGGGGTGGCCCTGGTCCAGGCCGCCGCCGGCTGCCTCGTCGCCGCCGTGGGCCTGTACCTCCTCTGTCGCCGGCCCGTGACGGGCCGTTACGGCGGCAGGGGGAACCGCGTCGACCTTGTCATGGGGCTGCTTCTCCTGGCCGCAGGGGCCGGACTGGCCTGGCTGTCCGGGGTCTTCGGCGGCTAGAGGCGCCGTTTCGGGCCGAAAAAAAAAGCATCCGCCGTCATTTTTTCGTTGACCCCTTTCGCGGTTATATAATAGTTAGACTAACTAAATAAAAGGGGGGGCGCCCGGTGCGGTTCGAGGAGCTCTTCATACGCATCAACGAGATCCTGCACGCCTCGATACAGAGGTACAAGGAGGGGATCATCGGCAGCGGGTCCTACTCCGACCTCACCCTGAGCCAGCTCTTCTACATCGAGGCGATCCACTCCCTGGGGAACCCGAGCCTGGGGGAGCTGGCCGCCCGGCTGAAGGTGTCCAGCGCCTCGGCCTCCGTGGGGGTGCGGAAGCTGCTGCAGAAGGGGATGATCGTCAAGGTGCGCTCCTCGGAGGACAGGAGGGTGTACCACATCGGCCTGTCGCGGCTGGGGAAAAAGCTGATGGAGGCGGAGGCGCGGGCCTTTTCCGATTTCATCGCAAATATACGGAGGGCCCTTTCGGATTCGGAGATCGACGCGGTGGAGCGGATATTCAGGAAGATCCTCGATCGGTACCAGTAGCGGTGCCGGGGATAAATATTTAGTTAGTCTAAATAAATAGGAGTGCCATTGATGGAACGTGAAACGACGTGGAGGGGCGCCCTGCAGCGCAGCGCGGGGCTCAACGCCGCCATCATGCTGGCGAGGCCCGCCGCGCTGCTGATGGTGCAGGTTCTCTTCCGGTCTCTCCTGGGCTCCTGGGAGGCCACCTACGACTGGTGGCCGCTCCAGATGGTCCTGGCGAACATCCCGTGCCTCTTCGCGCTGCTGCTGATGATGCACCTGGAGGGGCTGGCCCCCCGGGAGGTCTACTGCCGACCCTTCCCCTCGGGTTCATGGGCCGGCAGGCTCGCCCCGCTGCTGCGGGGGCGGGGCGGGGGGCGATGGAGGGGCGTCCTCTATGATGCCGGTATCTTCCTGGCCATCCTCTGCACCCTGGGGCTGCTGGCCTTCATCCTGGTGCGGCAGATGGATCTCCTGCTGAGAACGCTCCCGGCATTTCACCGCGGCGGGCCGCTCCCTCCGGCCGCCAGGTGGGCGGTGACGATCCTGCTCCCCCTGACCATGCCCCTGGTGGAGGTGCCCTGGTACCTGGGGTATTTCTTCCCGAAGCTGGAGCGGCTCATGGGGGGGAGGGCCGGCACCGCGCGGGCCTTCGCCCTGGTCACCGCCGCCTTCGCGCTGCAGCACGGGTTCCAGCCGCTCTTCGCCGACGCCGCGGTGACCCTGCTGCGCTTCGCCGTGGAGCTCCCCCTGATACTGCTGGCCGCCTGGGTGATGCGCGCCGTGCCCCGTTTCACGCCGGCCATCCTGCTGCTGCACGGCCTCATGGCCCTCCAGGTGGTGATGGGCTGCTGGGCTGAACCGTGAACGGTCATACATATTTTTACGAGGTGAAGGGAATGGAAAAAAGGAAGATAACGCTGCTGCGGATCACCTACTGGTGGGGGATCGTCGCCGATGCCGTGGAGACCGTCCGCATGGTGTTCCCGGACCTCTTCGTCGCCTCCACCGGGGCGGCGGTGGAGCGGGGCCCGGGGTTACAGCTGGCCCTCCTCTACGGCGCGCCGGTGATGCTGGGGTGGACCCTGCTCCTCTTCTGGGCGGACCGGAAGCCCCTGGAGCGGAAGGGGGTGCTCCTCTGCCTGATACCGGTGGTGGTCTCCTATGTCCTGGTGGAGCTCTACGCCGTGGCCCGGGGGATCATCCCTCTGCAAAACATGGTGCCGGTCTTCCTGCTCCAGCCGCTGTTCCTGTTCCTCATCGTCTTCAGCTACCGCCGGGCGCGGGAGGGGTAAGGGGCACCCGGGGCCCCGGCGGCCCCGGGCGTGTGTGTTTCACCATCCGTTGCGGTGGATCTTCGCCTCGTCGAACCTCCGGGGCGCCTCCTGCGCGGTCTTGTCGTAGGTCCCCACCGGGACGAAGCAGAAGGGATCGATGCCCGGGGGAAGGTTCAGCAGCCTGATGACCTCCTTTTTGGGGCCGTCGAACACCGCGGTCCATATGGCCCCCAATCCCTTGGCGTGGGCCGCCAGGAGCATGTTCTGCGTCGCCGCGGCGCAGTCCAGATACGAGGTGTTCATCCCCTTGTACTTCTCGGCGTTCCTGTCGGCGCACACCAGGATGCCCGTGGGGGCCGACTGCGGCACGTTACCGTTCAGCGCCAGGTACCGCTTCAGGATTTCCCCCTTCAGCACGATGAACTGCCATGCCTGCTCGTTCCCCGCCGAGGGGGCGTACATCCCTGCCTCGATGATCTCCCGGAGGTCATCGTCGCCGACCTCCGTGTCCCTGTAGCTCCTGATGCTCCTTCTCGTCTTGATCAGATCGATCATGGTTCCTCTCCCTGTGGTAAAATGGTTTTGTATATCTGCTCTGGCGGAGACTCTCCGGAAGGCACGATTCGCACGGTCAGCGCAGCTCCGCCGGAACCAGGGCCAGGGTGATCTTCCGCGTCTCCCTGAGGAAGGTGATCACGGTCTTTTTTCCTATGAGCTCCTCGCCCAAAGACCGGTGCAGGTCGTCGGCCGTGGCGACGGTTCTGCCGCCAAGGGCGACGATGATGTCCCCGGGCTTCAGACCCGTCCGCTCGGCGGGGCTCCCCGGTTCCACCGAGACCACCATCACCCCCTGCGGCGATTCCAGACGGTGGTGCAGCACCAGGCGGCGGTGCAGGGGGACGTTCTGGCACGCCACGCCGAGGTAGCCACGCCGCACCCTGCCGTGGCGCATCAGACGGAGGGCGATGAACTGGGCGACGCTCACGGGGATGGCGAAGCAGAGCCCCTGGGCCATCTGGATCATCGCCGTGTTGACCCCCACCACCTCCCCCCGGGAGGTCACCAGGGGCCCGCCGGAGTTGCCGGGGTTCAGCGCCGCGTCGGTCTGGATGACATCGTGGATCAGCCTGCCGGACCTGGACCGGAGGGAGCGCCCCAGGGCGCTCACCACCCCGGCGGTGACGGTGCACTGGAAGCCGTAGGGGTTGCCGATGGCGACCACCAGCTGGCCCGGCGCCAGGGTCCTGGAATCGCCGAGCCGCGCGTAGGGGAGGCCGTCGCCGTCGATGCGCAGCACCGCGATGTCCGTGTCCGGGTCGTCTCCGATGATCGCCCCGCGGAAGGTGCCGCCGTCCCGCAGGGCGACGCGCACGTCCCGCGCCCCGTGGACCACGTGGCTGTTGGTGATGATGAAGCCGTCCGGGGTGAAGACGAAGCCGGAGCCGCTCCCCCGCGGTTCTGGCGGGGACGCGTGGCCGCCCTGCGGGTCCTGGTCCGCCCCATCCCCCACCGTGATGTGCACCACCGAGGGGCTCACCGCCTCCGCGGCGCCGATGACTGCGCGGGAGTAGGAGTCCAGAAGGTCCCTTTCGGCCGGCTCGCCGGGAATGGCGCCGCCCCACTGCGGCGCCGCTGCCGCTGCATCGTATGCCAGGTTCATGCCGTCTCCCCTGCGGCGGGCCCGCCACCCGCGCGGTTCACCCCCCTGCGGATGCGACGGCATCCGGACCGTTGGGCCACCGCGGGACACCCGCCCCGCATGCTGTTTTTATTATCCGGTGCTTGACACCGGCTCTATTCATGCAATATACTATATACGGTCCAAACAGTCAAGTAGATACAAAAAAGGTATATAGTATCTAAAAAGTAACCATGGAGGTGGGCCGAATGGGAAAGGCGGGCTGTTCCTGCCCGGTGACCAGCGCCATAGCGGTGATCGGGGGGAAGTGGAAGCTCATCATCGTCTGCAGGCTCTACGACGGGACGAGGCGCTTCGGTGAGCTGAGGAAGTCCATCGAGGGGATCACCACCAAGATGCTGACGCAGCAGCTGCGGGAGCTGGAGCGCGACGGCATCGTGCACCGGGAGGTCTTCAGGGAGGTGCCTCCCAAGGTGGAGTACACCCTGACGAAGCTGGGCCTCTCGCTTAAGCCGGTGGTGGAGGCCCTCTCCGGCTGGGGGGAGCGATTCGAGGCGCGGCGCAGGAACTAGGTAAGGCGATGGGGCTCTCAGGCGCCGTGGGCTTGCTTTCGCCACATCTGTCATCCCCGCCCCAGTAAACTATGTCACCGAATAAGCAGGGAGCTGGCGGCGGTCACAGAGGGTATTGCAGAATGGGACGGTTATTCGGCGTGTTGTTATAGAAAAATACGGAGAAAAAGGCTTTACATCGGCGTGTACTACAGTAGTGTTTTGCGCATACGCAGTGATTTGCGAAGAGTCGTCGCGGTCATTCTTTACCGCTGGCGTAATCCTGCACTTCTGATATGCGAGGATGGCGCCTGCTTCGGCGGACCGCCTGCCGCGGCCTCACATGCGCCGGGCACGTCGTCTGTAATTAGTAGTCTGGGTCTATTGGATGAAAAGAAAAAAAGAGGATATTCTCGCATTTCGGATATATCCAAAGCCACATGGAACCGAGTATTTTCGGGAAGATCTATCGGACGAAAAGCGAGTTGAAGCATTGTTTGATTACTGCCAGATATTGGAAGCGACCATTTATAAAAAGGGCTGGGATTTCTTGATCTCACATTTCGGAATTGAAAAACTGTTTGAGATAAATAACAGAAGCGGCTGGTTTGATTCCAGGACTGTAGAAGAATTTGAACGAGACATAGAATCGGAGATGGGTGCTTCACCGTAAAAAACCGGCTGCACCAGCGGGGCTGTCGAAGTTTCAGAGCACAGACGGGACCTGCTGAATCGGCCCGTAGGGGATGCGTCCGTTCAACTGCTGTAATTACAGATATTCGACAGGCGCAGCCGGGCAGACGCGCTGCGGCCCGGAACGGGCTCCCCACTGCGGGTATCTTTGTAACGGCAGGAGGGACAATGAAAAAAACGGTCATCGCGCTCGTTGTCCTGCTTTGCGCAGGTTCGGCGGTATTCATGGCTTCCCGGTACCTGCTGATCTTCACGAAGGATTCGGTGGTTGACCAGCAGGGATACCTGGGGAACCGTACCAATGATGCGGGCATCTATTCATCCCCCCCCACCGGCCTGCTCTATTCTCCCATAAGCATAGATGTGCCCTCCATGGACTCGCTCATGCTGCTTGACGTCGATGACGACCCGGAATACGCTTCCATCGAGCTGCAGACCTTCGACGATGCCAGGGGGCGGGGCGCACGGGTCATCCTGTACCGTCATCGGGGCCCGGCGGATTCATACTACACCGACAGGAGATTCGTCATACGGGGGACGGCGCACGACACCTTTTATCTCGCGCCGGACATGGCCTATCGCCTTGAGGTGACGCCGTCCGGGCTGGAGGCCTCGCTGCGCATGAAGGATCGCAGGGGGACGCCGGTGGAGTTACGGATCAGGGAGGCCCCCCGAAGGAAATGGTCCAGGGGTTTCCTGGCTCCCATCGGCGCCAGCGGCGCCATCGCGTTCGATTATTTCCCGTTTTTTTTCATGAAGGGGATGAATTTCGTCTCCCGGTCCGGTTCGGAGATGGCCGTAAGGATCGGAGGGGAGGAGCGGAGGCCCAAAAAGCTGCCCATCCCCGTGGACTGGAAGTTCGTGTACCTGAGCCGTTATACCGCGGCCCCGATCATCGGCCGCTGGAACGCCCCCCGCGAGGGCATTCTGCGGCCCCTGCGGCCGCGGGACCGGCAGGTGGTCCGGGATGGGGACACGGAATACGGACTGGTTAACAACGCCGGGCATCATGAGATCCGCAGGGTGGTGGGACGGAACGACAGGCATTCGGTCAGCTTCCTCTTTTCGCCCCCCATTCCGGACCTTCCCTGCCTGAGAAACGGGATCGAGCTGGAGGGGAGGTTCTGTGCCGGCGCGGACGATACGCCGGGCATCATCGCGGGGGTGTACCGCGTCGTGCGCCGTGGCGATGCCGCCGAGATGAAGATCCGGCCCCTGGAGGGGTGGCAGCCCATGCCCGGTCCGGTCTGGGTCAGACGATGGCGGTGGACCGGGAGGATGACCGTGGGTGAAAACGGCACGGTTTCAATGAAATCGGAATGGATTCGGGAGCAGTAGCGCCACGGGCGTGTCGCCTGTCCGTGCGGTGCCCGCGACGGCAGTGCCGAAGCGCCGAAGGCGAATAGTCGACAAAAGGACGGTATCGCATGCATAGAATTCTCACTCTTCTTTCGATCATGATCCTCTCAGCCGCCGCGGCGTTCGGTGCCGGGCATTCCAGGATACGGATCTCCGGCGACATCGAGATCATCAGGCTGTCCGAGCATTCCTATGTCCACGTGTCCTACGCGACGCTGCCGAAGTTCGGACGCTTCGGATCGAACGGATACATCTACGTGGACAACGGCGAGGCGATGCTCTTCGACACCCCGGTGGACGACCGGCTGACCGAGCAGCTCGTCCGGTGGATCACCGGGTCCATGAAGGCCAGGATCGTCGGCTTCGTCCCGAACCACTGGCACGCCGACTGCATGGGCGGGCTGCGGTACATTCTGTCGAGGAAGATACCGACCTATGCGAACGAGATGACCATCGCGATCGCGAAGGCCAGGGGGCTGCCGGTCCCCCGGAAGGGCTTCAGGGACACGCTGACGCTGAAGGTGGGGAGCGGGACCGTCATCTGCAGGTATTTCGGCCCCGCCCACAGCAGCGACAACATCACGGTCTGGGTCCCCTCGGAGAGGGTGCTCTTCGCCGGCTGCATGGTGAAGGAGGGGAACGCCACAAACCTGGGGAACCTCTCCGATGCAGTCCTATCGGAATGGCCCGGTACGATCGGCAGGGTGATCCGGGAGTATCCCGGCGCGCGGACGGTGATACCGGGGCACGGCGATATCGGCGGGATCGATCTGCTGCTGCATACAAGGCGGCTGCTGGGCGGGAAGAGATAACCCCTGTGCGCCCTCCCGATCGCCGAAAATAGTATTGCATTTCATCTCCTCCCCCCTTACAGTAGCCGTCAGCGGCGGCGCTGCCGCGCCACCGCGGGGAGGAGTCCCATGACAGAGATCACCACTGCCGAGCTGGAGGCCCTGCGGGGCATCCCCGGCATCATCGGGCGCTACGCCGCCGCCATTCCCGAGGGGGACCTGGATGTGCGCCGGAGCGACGACGCCTGGACGGTGCGCGAGCACCTCTACCACATCGCCGACGTCCAGGAGATGCTCCTGGGGAGGATGCGGACCATCATCGAACAGGACGAGCCGGTGATCGAGCCCTTCTTCCCCCAGGGGGACCCCGGCATCGCGGCGAAGTACGGTTCGGTCCGGGAGGCCATGGAGGCCTACCGGGACTGCAGGGAGCGGCAGCTGCGGCTCCTGGAATCGGCGCCGCCGGAGGCGATGCGGCGGGAGGCGGCGCACCGCGCGTACCGGCACTACTCCCTTCCGGTGCTGGTGACCCACATGCTCTTCCACGAGTACTGGCACATGTACCGGATCGAGGAGCTGTGGCTCACCAGGGACGAGTACTTTTCGTAGTGCTGACCTGCGGGGACCGCCACCGCGGAGATGATCACGGGAGGCTGCCATGATGGTATCGAGGGAAGTGCACCGTGCGCGCCCCTGGCGGGTGAACGACATCGCCGGCGACTTTACCCTCTGGGACGTCTGGGAGCTCCCCATCGCCGCGTCGAACTCCGGGAGGGAGAACTTCCGCAGCTTCCACGACGTCGCCATGGGGGCCTTCGCCGCCATGCCGGGGGAGCGGTCCCTCACCGGCCTGCTCTTCGCCCTGCGGGACCGAATCGCCAGGGTCGTCCCCCTGGACAGGCACGTCAATACCCTGCCGATCCCCGGGTGCCGGGAGACCTCGGTTGGCGACAGGCTCGGCCCCGGCGACAGGGAACGGAGCCGGGCAACAGGTTCCGTCACCCCGGGCGGCCGGAGCCCCGGGCTCTTTCGGCCGGTGTACCTCTTCGAGGACGAGAGCCTCCACGAACTCTCAAACGACACGGTCCACGCCCTCATGCACCTGGGGTGGGTGCGGAGAGACGACGGCAGCCACACGGCGACCCTGGCGGTCTACGTGATCCCCCGGGGGCTCCTCGGGAGGGCCTACCTGGCGATGATATGGCCCTTCCGGCACCTGGTGGTCTACCCGGCCATGATGCGGGCCATTGCCGGGAGATGGAGAGACCATTGCCGGGAACGCCGGGGACCGGTCGGGGAGCATAACGAATAACGAACGGTATCCCGTGGCCCCATTTTTCGCTTGATCACCGCCGGGCTCTCAAATAGTATGCACGCAAAGGCATATCGTGCCGCATTTTCTCCGGATTCGCGAAGAATGTTCGGTTGTGGATTCCGTGCCTCCGGAAGGGGCGATTCCGATTCATATGCCCGGTGCCGGCGCCGACTGCTCAATCATCGATGGATGAATTGAAAGAAAACAGGCTGTTCCTCTACGACAGGCTCTCCATGGCGGTCTGCCTGATATACTCTCTGTGCGCCTTTGCCAACATGGGGAAGCTGGAGATCAGGGTCCTGTCGATTCGGGCGGATTACGGGATCGTCTACGGGACCCTCTTTCTCGCGCTACCATTGTTCATCTATTTCATGATCAGGCGGCTTGGGGAGAGTAACAGCAAGGCCGCTCTCTTCGTCAGGATCTTCTATGTGCAGCTGCTCTGCGGCTTTTTTTTCAAGGAATCCATAGTCCTCTCCCAGCTTTTTTCGGGCGGTGCGAGTTACGACGCCCTTTTCGCCAGTGCCGACCATTTCCTTTTCGGCATGCAGCCCTCGATCACCTTCCATCAGTCCGTCCCCGAGAGCCCCCTGCTTACCGAGATCTTTTTCATGGGCTACTTCTTCTTCTACCCGCTGGTGACGGTGGGATGGTGGTGGCTTTTTTTCCGCGGCAGGATTGAGGAGGCGGTGCGATCGCTTCAGATCGTCACCGTATCGTTCTACATCCATTACCTGTTTTACATATTTTTCCCGGTGATGGGCCCGAAGTACTACTTCATGGAGCTGTACGTGAAATGGTACGACCGGTTCGACGGATATCTCATAACCGATTTCATGAAAGGGGTTTTCAACAACATGGATCTCGGCGGCGCGGCGTTCCCATCGTCCCATGTGGCCATATCCCTGGTCTCACTGGGGCTGAATTTCAAGTATAACCGCCCGCTGGCGTGGGCCTTCCTCCCCTTTACGATGATGCTGTATCTCTCCACCGTGTTCCTCTATGCCCACTACGCCGTTGATGTCATAGGGGGTCTCTGTACCGGATTTCTCTGTCTTGTGGGGGTGCCGCGCCTCGTGGACCGTGAGGCGGTGACGCGGCTTTTCGAGCGGGGATCGGGCTATCTATCATCCGACCGGGAATCGGAATCCTGAGGTTCCGGGAGGGCTCCGGAGGGGGGGCGGCATCCCCGGTGTTGTTTGATACGAAGGGAGATCGCGCAGTGATTCCGTTCTTTTTTTATTGCCTCTCCGCAGGGGCGGTATCACCATTGCGGTGAATCATCGAGATTGCAAGGGGCCGGGGCGCGGCCTTCAGGGCCTTCGGCGCATTCCGCGATGCGGGTGAGCGCCGCCGCGGGACTATGAGTTCGTTTCATTGTGCCGCCATGCATCATGGATATAATAGAGCGATATAGGGGGCGTGCAATGGCACAATACGTGATGCTGGGATTTCTGTGTTCATTCTCTCTATTCCTTCATGAAAGCCCGGGGGCCATGGACTCCGCCGGTTTCAGGCCGAAGTCGGACTGCAGTGAAGTATTTTTGAGGGACCTGAGGAGTAAAAGGATCGGATTGTTTCCCGTGATCGGAAGATCGGCGAGAGAGGTGGTCAGATTCGACACGGTTCAGCGTGACATCGACGCGCTGCTCCGGAAAAACGGCATTACCACACGGCTGTTAACGGAGGCGATCGATACCTCGCGCGTCAGGGGCGCCGCCCAGTACGGGTATTTCGTCGACTGCATGAAGGTGGTGACGGAAAGCGTCCTCAGGTCCAAATACGGCTGTGACTATTATATCATGGTTGAGGCATTGCTGACGCGCAATCGATCGAACGAACAGGTGATCGGCGGGATACAGTTCTATATAGTGAATGATGCGGGAGAGAATGCCCATTCATTCCTGATGAATTCCCATCACAGGCTCTTTTCGGATGCCCGTCTGAAGGCAAGGGCCGATGATGAGAGAGAAAAGCGAGAATTAATCCGTAGGCTCGGCAGGGTTGTTGTAAAAGCCCTCAAGGAGCAGCTGCATTTACAGTGAAGGGGTACGGGGGAAGGGGGATGGATACGGATCCGCGGGCGAACGGCGGGTGCGTCGGGAAGGGGTATGCGGTCGCGTAAATTTCAGAGGGGGATGGTCGGCACTCCGGTGCGGTACGCCTTTGGTGCCGCACGGAATCTACTGCATGACAATGGAGGATAACAGAATCATGAAAGAAGAGCTGAAAGAGAAACCGCCCTTCTGGTTCCCCATCGCTCCGATAATGGTATTCGTCTGTATATATCTGGATCTGCTCTTTTCCACGCACGTGGTCAAATGGCTCGATCTGGAAGCAGCTGCGGGGATACCGGTACTTCTCAGGTACGGCATCGGCGGTGCCTTGGCGGTCACCGGAATCGTTTTCTTTGTCTGGGGCTTTGTTCAACTGAGGCCAGCCGCGGCAATCGGATTTGCCAGGAGATTGAGAGACGACGGAGCCTATGGGCTGACGAGGAATCCCATGTATTTCGGATTGAATGCCGCTTTCTGGGGGGCCGGCTGCATACTTGATGACCTATCGGTACTGATCGCCGCGTGCATCTGGTCGCTGTTGAATTTTCTGAGCGTAACGTTGTGGGAGGAAAGGCAGATGCTCGGGAAATTCGGGGAGGAGTATCTGGAGTATACAAAAAGAGTGCCCAGGTTCATCCCCCTGCGGTTCAAAAAACGGGCGGGGTGATCGCACGCCGGGGCGGATCACAGGCCGGCCGATCCGATTTCGGCAGCACGATGAGAGCCCTGCTGTTGCGGGGATTTCCCACCGGTCGGTAACCGCCCTCATCGTCCCCCTGCATAGGCCGCACCAGCCGCATTTTTCACACTTCGTTGCACATTGTTACATTTGCGCAAGGATTCACCGGCCTCTCGCGATTACTATTGATTACGAAGGGATGGGCCGGGTTCGGATCTCCCACGGCGCCGTGTCGCCGGTGAAACGCCGGATCCTTCGATCGAATTTTAAAAAGGAGTCATGATATGAAAAGGGGTATACACACCACCAGGACCATCGTGTCGTCGGCACTGCTGGCCACCGGCATCCTGATCCTGCCGGCATCGGGAGTACTGATGCACCTCGCGGGGCATTCCCACGGCCTCCGCGAAACGGTGTTGGGCCTGACCAGGGGCGGCTGGGTCCACCTGCATGTCCTGGCCGGGTTTCTCTTCACCATCGCCGCCGCCCTGCACCTCCGCCTGAACTGGAAAATGTATTGTAATTCCATACGGGCACGGGCAAAATAGGCAAACAATCGCTGTGCGCCCTGCGGGGGCTCGGTTCGCCGGGGGCGGGGACTGCACCTGTGAGGAGGGGATCATGGATGAGGCTGTCTCTTCGCTGAGGGACGGGCAGTACGGCGACTCGTCGAATTTCGGCGCCCGTATCGCCCTGCACCGCCGCTTCGGCACCAACCACGAGCCCTGGCCCCGGTGGGTCTTCGACCGCTTCATGAGGGGGGAGCGTCTGAGGGTGCTGGAGCTCGGTTGCGGCATGGGCATCCTGTGGCTGGCGAACGCGGACCGCGTGCCGGCGGGCTGGGAATTCACCCTCTCCGATTTCTCCGAGGGGATGCTGCGGGGGGCGGAGAAGCGACTCGCCGGCGTCCTCCCCCGGGCCGTCTTCGAGGTGATGGACGCGCAGCGCATCCCCCGCGACGCCGGGACCTTCGACATGGTGATCGCCAACCACATGCTCTATCACGTACCGGACAGGAAGGCGGCCCTGGGGGAGATACGCAGGGTCCTGAGGGACGACGGTCTCCTGTACGCCACCACCCTCCGCGGCGGCTACATGAACGAGATGAAGGACCTGCTGCGGGCCTTCAGGTCGATGCCGCCGGCCACCGGCGGCTCCGGGGGGGTGATCGCCGGCTTCTCACTGGAGAACGGGGAGGCGCAGCTCAGGGAGTTCTTCGGCACCGTGTCGGTTATGGTCTACGGGAACGACATGGAGATCGACGAGGCGGCCCCCTTCGTGGACTACGTCTTCTCCTGCAACGGCATCGACGGCAGGAGAATCCTCCTGCGTGAGGAGGAGCGGGAGGCCTTCACCGCCTTCGTCGACGGGCGGATACGCAGGGAGGGGCGCATCGTGATCCCCTCCGACTTCGGCCTCTTCGTCTGCGGAGAGTGACCGGCCGAGGGGGGCTGCCGTACGGGGGAGCCGGGGGCGGTTCTGGTCCCTGTGTCGATGGGGCCGTGGCGGGTCATGGCGGTTTATGAGATCGATGCCCCGCACGGTGTGCGGGGCTCTATAGCTGCATGATCAGGAACACTGGAGGTGCGATACCCATGGCGGGCACAATTCCGAAACGGCTATACCAGATACTGGTGACGATTTTCCTGGTCCCCACCTTTGGTCTCATGGTCTTCGATTTCACCGGGGATGCCGGCATCTTCGCGGCGGTGAAGGGGGGTGCGGGGCACGGGGCCGTCGGGGCCCTGCTGGCCTTCATCGCCACGCTCTTCGCCTACTTCGTCCCCTGGGTGGCGGTTGCCCTGGTGCTCAGGAGATTCTCCGACATGCCCGGGTTCACACAGGAGCTTTCCGGAATGGAAGGGGGGGGCGTCGTCGATAAGATGCGCAGCGCCTACCGGCAGGAGAGCCGGAAGCTGGAGGAGCTGAAGGGCCGGGGGAGCGCTCGGTATTACAGAAGAATGGCCCTGGGCGGGATTGCCGTCTTCGCCGTGAGCACCATCGCCCTCGCCGCCGTGGTGTTCCTCCTGGGCCGGGACGCCCTCATGACCATCGCGGAATACAGACTGGGCCTGGCCCTCCTCCTGGCCCCGCCGATATCACTGGTGCTGACAATCTACTACGCGGGGAGGGGGCGGTCCCGGAAGTGACCGCCTCTCCTATCATAGACATGGTGGACATTCCATGGGACACGATGAGTTTTACTCGGCCGCGATCCCATGTATGAACATCGCCGCAGTTACGTTTACACTCCCCTCTTAAATTTTTCGCGCCCCGAAAATCGGCGAAAAACCGTTGAGTATCTCGAAAATGCCTCAGTACTCCCGATCTGGAGCATGCTGCTGCAGCGAATGGAGTTGTTCAAGCGAAAAAATGGCGGGAAACGGGGATATGATCGTTGTCCGTTGTACTGCCGGAAGGGATATGGAGAAGATTGAAAAGCACGGACGAACCGATATCGATACATCATATATGCAACGACGAACCAACGACGAAGCATCGACGATACGGTATATAATGAACGACGATAGGGGAACGATACGGGAACGGCAGAGGAACGATAGAGGAGCGGTTCGGCGCCTTTCTATGGGCACTCTCTTTCAGCACATGAAGGAATGTGCCCTATGGCCCGACCCGCAGCCGGATCATCGAACGCCTCCGATCGCGCGAGAGCGATAAAGGGCGCAGGATCCGTATTTCACCCCGACGGGGCATCATTGCGGGGATCTGATACCGTATCCCATGTAGGAGCAGGAGAGGTCGCCGCTCTCGCGGAATTTCATGCGCCTTCCCAGCTCGCGGAAGGTGATCCTCTTTTTCTTCGCCCGGTGGAGATCCACCAGGATCGCCGGACCCATGGAGGACGGCGTGATCCCCCGCATCTCGGCGCACCGGATGCCGTGCCGGTCCATGACGGACCTGAGCTCGGCCGGCTTCACGAACATCCGCCAGACGTGCCTGTCCCGTACGTTGTAGGCGGTAAGGGGGCAGTCCTGCAGAAAGAAGATCGCCGACAGCCAGCTCATGGCGGTCCTGTTGACGGTGTCGAAGAGGAAGAGTCCGCCGCTTTTCAGCACGCGGGAGATTTCGGCGACCACCGACTCCGCGCTGGGCACGTGCTCCAGGACGTCGCAACAGAAGACCGTGTCGAGCGAGCCGTCCGGGAAGGGGAGGCGGTCGCCGGTCCCGGTCTCGTAGCGAATGTCCAGCCCCCCGGCGTGGGCGTGGCGCGCCGCCTCGCGGATCGATTTCTCCGAGGGATCGATGCCGGTCACGGCGAGTCCGCGCCGCGCCAGCTCCTCGGAGAGGAACCCGCCCCCGCAGCCCACGTCCAGGGCGGTGAGGCCGCGGAGCCCCCTTTCGAAGTGCCTATCCAGGGCCCTTGTGAAGTAGGCGGTTCTCACCGGGTTAATGAAGTAGCGGATGCTCGCCAGCGATCCCTCCTGGGACCACCAGAGGTGCGCCACAGAGTCGTAGTCGTTGTTGATGCTCCTCCGGTTTCCCACCGGGCCCCCTTATACCGGCGGTCGGGGCCGGCGCAGCGCCGCCATGGTTTGCACCATCCAGCCGGTCCTGGTGGCCAGGTGCAGGAGGAAGAGGATCGTGAGGACCAGGGCCAGCTTGTCGTGAATCTCCACCAGCATAAACCTGCCGTGGCCCGGGCCCAGGAAGAACCACGAGACCAGGGCGGTCAGGGCGGTGGGGATCGATACCACCAGGAGGTACCGGGTGATCCTGGAGGGAACCGTCCGTCGCTGCATCCTTCTGCGGAACGCCGCGGCGATCCACCGACGGTGCAGCAGGCAGTGGAGGGTGCAGCCGGCCAGGGACACTACGGCGAAGAGCTTGTGGAGCAGCAGCCATCCCCCCTTCTGAAGCCCCAGGACCGGCGTGCAGCAGGGGAGGCGGTGGAGGTGGTATTCCGACTGTAAAACAAGGCCGGTGGCGGCCAGCAGGAGGAAGGGGAGGAGGTTTGCCATGTTGACGCAGAAGTTCCTCCTTGCCACCTCCGACAGGGCCCGCGGCGTGTTCGTTGCGTTCTCGGTTTTCATGGCTCTCGTATACTCCCGTACATGGTATTCCGCGAGGATCCGCGATTCGTCCCTTCCGGCGGCCGCTTTAACGAAGACATGTCGATTCGCCGACCCGGAAAGGCTACACAATAAATGTAAGGCGAAACGACCGGTGTGCACTTAACAAAGGTTAATTCTTCCGCTTCAGCCTGTTTTTGATCCTGCTCAGGGACACCGGGGTGACGCCCAGGTACGAGGCGATGTACTGCTGCGGAACCCTGGCCACGATCTCCGGGTGCTCGCATGCCAGATTCCGGTACCGTGTCTCCGGGTTGTCCCGTATGTACGAGGCGTGGTGGCGCATGTAGTAGATCAGCCTGGTCATTATGAGACGTTCGAAGTATTCCTTCACCGGGGCTGAGCGGGCGATGATCCCGCTCAGGTGCCTCATGGTGATCCAGGCGATCACCGAATCCTCGATGGCCTCGATGCAGCTGTCGCTGGGCAGCCCGGTCCGGGCGCTTTCGAACGACGAGACCATCCCGTGTTCCAGGAAGAACTGCGAGGTGATCTCGGCGCCGTTCTCCTTGATGTAATAGAAGCGCAGGCACCCCTCCACCACTGTGTAGAGTCTCGTGGCCACCTCGCCGGCCCGCAGGAGCGCCGTGCCCGCCGGGACCAGTCGGAACGACAGGGCGTCCAGGAACGGCTTCATCTCCGGGGGGAACGCCCCGGCGAGACGTTCCCGGTACTCCCCGTACGCCTCCTTCACGGGCCCTCCCCGGCTCAGGGCCGGATCACCGTGTAGTGCGAGGGGTGGTCCGACAGCCCGTCCACCACGTATTCCGACTCCAGCACCGCCGTTCCCGGCGTTACGAAGATGTAGTCGATCCGCTCTGCAAGGTCGGCGCCGGGGCGGTGCTGGCCCCCGGGCCACCGCAGGAGCCACGAGTCCGCCAGGGACGCGGTGATGAGCCGGTATTGGTCCGTTGAGGGCTGGAAGTTGAAATCACCGGCGGCGATCAGCGGGGCCTCGTCGCCGATCCCCTTCAAGAGGTTTTGCAGCTGCACCATGGGGCCGTCGTTACCCAGGTGGGTTACGACAACGTTCCAGGTGCGTCCCCCGGCGTTGATCTTCGCGTGGATGGCGGCGGTCTGCTCGCCCGCGGAGTACATGAAGAAGGTGCGCGGCTCCTCGATGGGGTACTTCGAGAGGAGTGCGATGCCGAAGGTGCCGGTGACGGTCTTCGGACCGTAGTAGTTGTACATGTGAAGCCCGTTGGCCAGGAACCTGACCACGTCGTCGTTCCCCCCGGAGATGCGGGCAGTGTCCGATTCCACCAGGCCCAGCAGGTCCGGGTCGACCCTGCGGATTGATGCCAGGACTCGCTCCGGATTCTTGTCGCCCCGGGCGTCGAATCCCTGCTGTATGTTGTAGCTCATGTAGGTGAGCTCGCCCGATGCCCCCGGGCCGGAGGGGTGCGCGGCAGTGAGCATCGCGGCGACGATGGAGAGTATCGCCGCCAGGGCGAGCCCCGCGAAGAGGGGCCTCGGCGCCTCGAAGGGGCGCATGGTCCAGCTCTCCCCCCTCACCAGCAGGAGTGGCAGGGCGAGCCCCAGGCCCGCCAGCAGGTAGACCAGCCAGAAGCGGTCGCGGAAGGGGGGGCCCACCACGGGGGCGTAGTCGTACACGGTGGTGAAGACATTGAGGAACACCATCACCATGAGGAAGAGGGACGCGATCCCGAAGGCCCCGCCCAGCTGGCGCACCGTGGGCCTCCCGTTCGCCGCGGCGCGCGAGAGCACCACCAGGTCCACCACCACCACCGGCGAGAGGATGAGCATCGCCAGGAGCGGGATAAGCGCCAGGGGGGACGAGGCTGCGGCAGCGACCGGGTAGGAGGCCGGGTCTGTCGGGAAGCTGATCTGGTGGGGGAGAATGGCCGCCACCATCGCCAGCACGAAGAGGAGATTCCAGACCAGCACCGTCCCCTTCCTGAGCAGGCGCGATACCAGGCGCGTCCCCATCGCCCAGGCGAAGCACGCCTGGGACGCCGTGAGGACGATGACGATGATGCGGTAGCGATAGCCGGTCCACCGTGCCATCACCGCCGGCGCCCCCAGGGCGAAGTAGAGCATCAGGAACACGCCCGCGATCCCGATGGCGAGCCCCGCCAGCCGGGGGAGCGAGATCGACGGCGACTGCCGGGGCTCCTCGGAGCCCAGGTCCGTGACGAGGATGAGCCAGGCGGCGATGATCGCCAGGCCCAGGCCGACGGCGGGGCGGGTCACCGACCAGTCGATCCCCGATCCAAGGGCCCTGAAGAAAACCGACAGAAGCAGGGCCAGGACCAGGCTGGGGCCCGCCGGGACAGCGGCGATCGATTCCCTTCTGGCCAGCACTGACGTGAGGAAGATGAAGAGCGACGCCATGCCGATGCCGGAGACCACAAGACGCCCGTTCAGTGGCAGCAGCGGCACCGCGGCCCGGCACGCCAGCGCCGCGAGCACCAGCCCCAGCATCACCGGGCGCGCCGGCGGCTTCCTGAAGAAGAGAAGGAGGAGTGGCGCGAAGACAAGCATAATCGATGCCGTCTCCGGCGTGAAGCGCACCACCAGCAGCCCGAAGGCGTAGACGGATTCAAAGAATAGAGTGATCAGCTGGAGGAGGAAGAGAAACAGAATGCCCCACAGGGCGACCTTCCGCATGGTATTCATAACAACCCCCACATCAGGATTCCCTGAGATTCGCGTATGGTCAATTCTGCAGGGGGCGGCGGGGAACTGTCAAGATTAAATTGCCGCTGCGCGGGAACGTCCTGTAGCCGGGGTCGCCCCGGCGGCGGGGCGGCTCAGTAGAGCTCCGAGAAGGGGTCCCACGACGGGTCCTCCTTCCAGTCGAACTCAATCTCGTCTGCCTGCCGCCTGGCGGCTTCGTACCCCAGAAGGTCGGCGATGAAACCCAGGGTCATGTCGATGCCGGCGCTGATGCCGGAGCTGGTGTAGATAGTCCCCTCCCTGATCCACCGTGCCTTCTTGATCCAGCGGACTCCCGGGGACTCGATGCCGGTCCAGGCGAAGACGCGCTTGTTCGAGGTGGCCCGCCTCCCGTCCAGGAGCCCGGTCTTCGAGAAGAGGATCGAGCCGGTGCAGACGGTGAGGACGTACTCCGCCCCCTGGGCCAGGGCCTTCAGCCGGGCGATGAATGATTCGTCCTTCACCAGCTCCCTGGTGCCGATACCTCCCGGTATCAGCAGGACCCCGGCGGCGAGGGCCCCCTCCGGCAGTGGCTCGGTGCAGACCGGCACGCCCTGGGCGCTGGTGACGGTACCGCCGGCGGCCGAATAGAGACGCACGGTGAAATGCTCCTTCATCCTGCCCAGCACCTCCACCGGGCCGAAGGCGTCCAGCGTTTCGAAGTTTTCGAAGAGAAGCACCGCGATCTCTTTCAGGTGGTCACCTCCCTGTGGGGGCGCAGGGATCCCCCCTTGCCGCGGTGCGGCGGGACAGGGGAACCCTCGGTCACTCCAGTATCCTCCGGATCCTCTCCTCCAGGGCGTCGATGTCGCCCAGGTGTCTCTCCCCCAGTACGCAGGGTGCCGCGTTCTCCTTCACCTTTCCGAGCATCCCCCGGAGCAGCAGGAGCTGGCTCCGCTTTGCGATGATACCGTGGTCGATCATCTCGGACAGGTATTTGAAGCTGTAGGTCCTCAGGTGCACCCTGAAGAAAAACCTCACGCCGAAGATGTCCATTATCTCGCTGGCGGTGGGCCACGGGTCCGAGGAGACGTAGGTCAGGTATTCCGGCGCCTCCACCGCCCTGCGCTGCGGGCCCTGATGATGGACCGCCGGATCAAGGCCGGCACCGGCCGCCTGGGATGGCCTGTTGTTGCGGTTGTTCGGCATACAACGATCTTCCTGTAGAATCCGATCTCAATGTAACGGGTATGGCTCATATAAAATAATAAAACACTACAAACGTGTCAAATAAAATACCGCGAATCGCCCCGAAAACTAACAGGTTCTATGATGACGTGGGGGGCGACGATGAACGTTATGCGATATTCGGCAGTTCGTCGCCGCGGATGGTGACGGAATGGTGATTTTGTTCATGTATTCGGGGCGGCGAAGCCGGCAGGGTGATGCAGGGGATGCCGAAAAGGGGTTGCTATGGAGGGAGAACATGTATGTAATGGAAGCAATGGGCGCTGCTGCACAGTGACGGCGGACGACAGCAGGACTCTTGGGGGGATGCAATGAAACTGTCCACGATGAGATCGCTTGTCAGGGGAGGCAGCCTCTTTCTGCTGCTGCGGTGCAGGTCGCTCTTCCGCGGTTTCTACCGGATACTCTTTCTCGCCTCCATCGCCGACACGACGCTGTTACGGCTGTTCGCACGGGAAACGGTGACGGCGGAGGGGCAAAAGGAGCGCGTCGGCCTACTGGAGCACCTGCGGGTGCTCCTCAGGCCCGGCGGCAGGATAGTCCTTTCCACCGGCTGCCAGGGGGGCGGCATCGAGTTCGAGCTGGTGAACCTGATCCACGCCGCCACGCGGGGATGGGGGAGAATTCCCGGCAGGGAGGAGATGGTGCGCCAGCTCGCCGATGCCGGCTTCGAGCGGGTACGATCGATGAGCCTGGTCCCCGGGGACAATTACTGCTCCTTCATCGGACGACGGCCCGAGTGAACCGGTGCGGGCGCCGGATGCACGGATAATCCGATTGATGTGATATATACAGGGAGTACGGGCGAGGATACTCAAGAAAAACCGGGCGCTGCGGCCCCTCTCCCGGGTGACCGGGCATCGGGAGGGAGCGCGGCGGCATTTTGGGCGTTTTCGTGAGAGTCTCCGCTGGCCGCTTCTATTCTGGAGAGAGGTTTTTATGAAACACATGGAACAGCATAACAAAAGGTACCTGGAGCTCGAGATTCGTGGCGAGAGATCCATCAACAGGATCCGCATATTCCTCCTCACCTTCCTCGTTTTTGGCTGCGCCATAGGCTATGTCACGGGACTGATGGAGTGGCGCCTCATCGCCGTCTCCCTTATGTTCTACGGGGTCGCCTGGATCGTCTCCTGGGGGACCATCCGGTCCGGGCTCTACCGCGCCTGGACCAAGTTCCTCTGCGGCGCACTGGAGATCCTGGCGATATTCATCGCCAACTGCAGCAACCTGATGCTGGCCCAGTCGGAATGGACCCAGAGTGTGAAGCAGCCGGCCCAGTTTTCGGTCTACTTCATCATCATCGGGACCTCTCTCCTCAGGTTTTCCCCCGCCTACTGCTATTACATGGGCATCCTGGGAGCGCTCTCCTACTCGATGGCCCACGTGGCGACCCTGGCGGCGCGTCCCTCCACCTACGTCTCCTTCGGACCCATCGGCGACCAGGCGCTTGCGCTGGGGGGCGTCAACTGGATGATCGCCCTCCTCTTCTTCATTGCCATGGGGGCAACCCTGGCCATGGCCAGCCGCTTTGCCCGCGAGCAGGTGATCAGCGCCAGGGATAGCGAATCGCGCGCCACCTCGGTGCTGGGGAGGCTCACAACCCTCATGGAGGAGAACAGCGTCATCGCGGCCTCGCTGGACGCCTCCATCGGTACCATCGGCTCCATCAGCAGCGAGAACAGCGCCATCGGTGCGGATCACATGTCGGCCGTTGAGGAGACCAACGGCGCCATGGAGGAGATCGACGCCTCCATCGAGACCATCGCGGGGCACGCCAGGGAACTGGAGGCACGGAGCGACAGGAACCTGGAGTCCATGCGGCTCCTCAGCGAGTCCATGCGGCGCATTGAGGAGGAGTCGCGGCGGGGGAGCGAGATGGGGGACGAGACGCGGCACATGGTGGAGCGGGGGGAGATGGAGCTCGCAAAGGCAGTGGAGGGGATACGGCGGATCAAGGAGGGGTCCCAGCAGGTGAGCGAGATCGTGAGCGTCATCAACGACATCGCCGACCAGACGAACCTCCTGGCCCTGAACGCGGCTATTGAGGCTGCCCGGGCCGGCGAGGAGGGGCGTGGCTTCTCCGTGGTGGCGGACGAGGTGGGGAAGCTCGCCGAGCTGTCCAGCAGGAATGCCTCGGAGATAACCGGCCTCATCCACAGGACCTCCTCGGACACCGAGAGCGGGGTGGTCTCCATCATGCAGACCATGGACCTGTTGAAGACCGTTACCGCCGGGGTGAAGGACATCAACGGCATCGTGCAGGAGGTCTACGAGTTCATCAGAAAGCAGAGCGCCGCCAACAGCAGCGCGGAGGAGGACATGCGCCAGATATTAGGCATGGCGCAGGGGGTGGTGACGGCCACGGATGAGCAGATATCGGTGACGCGGGAGATCGTGAAGTCCGTCGGGGTGCTTTCTCAGGGGGCCGAGCGGTCGGCCGTGCTGTCCCGTTCCCTCGACGAGGCGGTGCAGCAGCTGGCCGCCACCTCGGCGCGGCTCCTCGAGAAGAGCAGGACCGTCTCGGGCGACGATACCGGCTCAGCCGGCGTGTCCTCCTAGCTCCCCCCGATTCCGCCGGTGTGGGCCGCGGTCCCGCGCCCCCCGTTCAATGATTTTGTTACAGCCTGTAGCAAAATTCATTAATGGAATTTCATTAATTCCCGGGATTGACCGTCGTCCGGCGACTCCATAGATTTGTCGTAGAGCATGACGCACTGCCACTGCGGAGTCCTGGTGCCGTTCCGGAGATGCGTTATGGGGAGTGGGCATGAATTCACCTCTGCTGTCCGACAGCATGAGCGATTCGATCATCACCTCCGCCCGGGCACGACTGGTGGATACCACGCTCATGGCCTTCGCCGTATTCTCCCTCCTCTCCATGGTCTTCTCGACGCTGCGTTCCATCGATATCGGGTGGCAGCCCATCTTCGCCGTGCATATTCTCCTCTTCGCGGTCCTGGTGGCGCTCTGCCTGTTCCGCGGCAGGATAGGGACGGGCGTCAAGATCAACACTGCCATCGCCACCTTCATACTCATCGGCCTCGCGGGCTTCATACAGCTCGGAATCGCCAGCGGCGGCATCATATTCATTGTCGTGGGCTGCGTGCTGGCGGTCTCCTTCTCCGAGATTCGCACCGCGGTTATCTATGTGGCGGTCACCATTGCGGGACTGTCGCTCCTGGCGTACCTGCATACCGGCGGATTCATCGTCCCCACCGTGAACCTGGACGCCTACAATTCCCACTGGACGTCGTGGCTGAATCTCCTGATGCGCTTTGCCGTGTTCACCCTGATCCTCGTCGTGGCCGTGGCGAGGCTCAACTGGCAGTACCTGACCCTCTTCCATTCGGAGCAGGACCGGTCGAGGGAGTTGCGGGATTCGAAGGAGGAGCTCCAGCGGGTGATGCGCTCCCTGGAGGAGAGCGAGCGGTACTATCGGCTGTTGTTCCAGGGGGGGGACGATGCGGTGATCGTGTACGACACCGCCGACGGGAGGATCGCCAACGTCAACGACACCGTCTGCGAGCGCCTCGGGTATTCACGGGAAGAGCTGCTGAGGATGGCGCCGCGGGACCTGACGGCGGGAGGGGATTC
>JAFGJK010000112.1 GCA_016929135.1 Spirochaetota bacterium
CGTTCTCCCTGAGGAAGCCGACGATCACGCCGCGGGGCCTGAACTCGTAGAGGCGGTTCTCGTCCCGCCGGTAGAGGAGGAGCGGCTCGTGCCCGCACCTGGCGTAGCGCCCCTTCATCGCTGCCGTGTCGATATGCAGGTACCCGGCGGTGAGGTACTGATGCTCCACGACATCCATGAAGACGCTCCCCATAAAGGAGAGGAGCGACGTAGGGTTTCCGGCAAGCGCCTTCAGCATGGTGAAGATGATGTTCACCATGGAGGCCACCATCGAGGCGGGCACGCCGTGCCCGGTCACGTCGGATATCAGGATCCCGATCCTGTGGCTGTCCAGGATGTGATAGTTGTAGAAGTCGCCCCCCACGCGTTCCATGGGTATGTACCTCGCGGCGATGTCCAGCCCCGGCATTGTGGGTCCGCTCCTGGGTATGATGCTCTCCTGGATCTTCCTGGCGATCTCCATCTCCTCGTCCATCGCCGCGATCTTCCTCTTTTCTATCACCGCCTCCCTGAGGGCGATGAGGGTGGAGGCCCTGGCCAGGAGCTCGCGCTTCTCAATGGGCTTCGTGAGATAATCGTTGGCCCCGGCCTCGAAGCCCGCCACGATATCGTCGGTGTGGCTTTTGGCGGTGACCATGAGGATCGGAAGCTCGGAGAGGGAAAACCGCTCCCGGAGCCTGCGCGACACCTCGTAGCCGGACATCCTGGGCATCATGATGTCCAGCATCACCAGGTCGGGGACCACCCCCGCCTCGATGACCTCCAGCGCCGCCTCGCCGTTCGACGCCTGTATCACGGTGTACCCCACCATGGAGAGGTGGTTCTCCAGGACCTTCAGGTTCAGCGGATCATCGTCCACCACGAGCACCGTGTACCGCCCGCTCCCCCCGGCCGGCGCGGGAACGGCGGGCTCTGGCGGCTTTATCCCCGGGACGGACTGCGGTCCCCTTGGCTCGTACCGCGGTCTCGCCGGGGCTCCCGCCGCCCCCCTTCCATCCGATGCCCCGTAAGGGAGCGCGATGGTGAAGACCGATCCCTCGCCGGGCACGGACGCCACCGTTATGGTGCCCCCGTGGAGCTCGATCAGCTCCTTGGCGATGGAGAGGCCGATACCGATGCCGCTGTACTGCCGTGAGTCGGAGCCGTCCACCTGCTCGAAGGGTTTGAAGATATCGTGCAGCCGCTCGGCGGGGATACCGATGCCGGTATCGCTCACCGACAGCTCCAGTGTCCGCACGCCCTCGGGATTCCGGACCGCGGCGGATATCGTGATCGTCCCCCGGCTGGTGAACTTGATCGCGTTGCGCAGGAGGTTGATGATGATCTGCTGGAGCCTGTCCTCGTCGACGGTGATTTCGGGGATGCTACTGTCGACATTGTTCACGATCAGAATGCTCTTCCCCCCCACGAGATTCCTCGTCAGCTCGATGGCGATGTCAACCAGTATGACGATGTCCACCGACTTTCTGTTCAGGACGATCTCCCTGCTCCTGAGCCTCGCGAAATCCAGGAGATCGCTGATGAGGCTCGAGAGGCTCCGGCCGCTGGCGGCGATTATTGAAAGGTTCTGCACCGTGCCCCGCGGCAGGCTCCCGGTGGCGCCGTCGATGAGCGATTCAGCGATGCCGATGATGCCGTTCAGCGGCGTCCGCAGCTCGTGTGATACGCTGCCCAGGAACTGGTCCCTGAGCGCCTCGAGCCGCACCAGGTCGCGGTGCTTCCGGGCGAGCGTCTCGTTCAGGGACTCCACGTCGTAGAGCGCCCTGGTGAACCGCTTCGAGAGTATGAAGGCCTGTGCCAGGATGAATACCAGAAAGCCCAGCGGGGCGATAAGCCGTATGCCGAACAGGAAATGGCCGTAGAGCATATCCTGCATGATGGCCGTCAGGAAGATCAGCCACGCCAGGATGAATATCCGCGCGCCCTCCCTCCTCTCCACTGCCGAGCGTATCAGCACGTAGGCGATGTAGAAGCCGGAGGCGACTGCTAACAGCTCTCCGATCATCAGCGTGTAGGTGAATATCCGCGCCGGCACGGCGACGACGAAGAGGGAAAGAAGGCCGAAGCAGACCGTAACGGTCCTGAGAACGTAACGGGAGTAGCGCTGCGGATACATCAGACTGAAAAAGGCGTTGAAGGCAGGCACCGCAAGATAGAAGGTGAGGTAGTTGAGCTTCACCTCGATCTCGAAGGGGAAGCGCGGGAAAAGGTGCATCAGGTAATGCTCCCCCTGCACCAGGCCCCTTACCGCCATGAGGAGGGCGAATACCCCGAAGTAGAGGGGGGCCTTGTCCTCACGCCGCAGGAGGAAAAGCCCCAGGTGGTAGAGGCACATGATTATGAGGGCACCGAAGAGGAACAGGTCCAGGTTGACCGCCTTTTCCCGCAGGTCCCGGATCTGGTCTTCATCCCCCATGAGGATCGGGAACCAGGGACCGCCGAGCCTGTGGTGGAAGTTCGAGACCTGGAGGATCAGCTCCACCGTGTCGCCGGGAAGGACCAGTTCGGCCACCTTCGGCAGGAGCTGCGGCCTCGATTCCTCCTCGGTGGCGCCGACGGTGCCGTTCCATGCGACGAGCGTGTCGTTCACGTAGAAACGGTACGCCGTGGCCATGTCCATGAGCTTGAAGGCGATGACCCGGCCGCCCCGGCCGGTCTTCACGGTGAGCCGATGCGTGGCGTATCCCCTGCCGGGCAGCGGCGCGCCCCGCAGGGTGCGGTTGTTCCACTCGCAGGGGAGCTGTATGTATTCCGGGGCACCCGCAGCGCCGCGGTCGAAATCCCCCTTCCCGAGGATCCTGCTCCAGTAGAATTCCCACTCACCGGCAAGGCGCACCGGTCCGTTTTTCCCGAAATCCCATGCGGTGCAGTCGAGCACGCCGTTCCGTGCCGCCGGCTCCCCCCTCCCACCGCCGCAGGAGACGGCGCACAGGGAGAGTGCCGCGAGAATCGTCAGCAGGCATGCCCGCAGGCGGATGGATGGATTCATCGCCGTGCCGGCCCCCCGGTCCGGGAGGCCCATAGATCGCCCCTCAGCGCCTCAGCCAGGCCCCGGAGGGTGTCCCGCACCGCCCCGGGGCCTGCGAAAAATTGAACCCGCATCTGCCTTCGCCATAACGTACCCATTTCCCGCTTCCGTGCTGACCACAGAAAAGTTGTTGTATTCTAAAATCTTACGGTATAAAATCAAGCCATAAACACACGCATCGGCGGCGCGATCACGTGCTCATGTACCGTGAGGGTGTCCTGCGCATGCCGCAAGGAGGGGCCATGTCAACCGGATCGTCTAAAAAAACGACCTCGAAGAAATCTGGGGGAGCGGCGGTGAACAAGACCAAGGGGAAGACGCGCAAGGAGGAACTGCGCTTCCAGCTCTCGAAGATTATCAAGGAGCTCGACGAGGAGGGGCTCGCCTTCCTGATAAAGCAGGGGATGGTGCTGCGGCACAACCAGCAGGTGGACGAGATACAGCGGAGCCTGGCAAAGGCCAAGGATGCGCCGAAGCCCGGGAAAAAGGGGAAGGCCTCCCCGGCCAGAGCCGGCGCAGACAAGGGCTCCATGGAGATCGTCGAGGGGGAAAAGAGCAGCCACTTCATATTCGTCATCAACAACTACCGCAACTTCTTCTCCCTGGAGGAGATGCGTAAGATCGTGGCGCTCTGCCATGCGGCGTCGGACGCCAGGGACGGCGCGATGCGGCTCTACAGCTGGTTCAAGCGCGAGAGGATCGACGTTATCAACAACACCGCCATCGACGGCCCCGGCGACCAGGCCCTGGCCACGATGTACAAGGCCATCATCGCTAAGTATACCGTGAAGGGCTAGCCGCCCCATTCCCGGGCCGATCGGATCCTCTTCTTTATCGATGGATGGGCGTGGAACAGAAATTCAACCGCGGGATGCGGGTCGGGGTCCGAGAGGTTGATGACGGCGAGGCGCTCCATGGCCGAGACGAACGACGCGGCGTCGCCGGTGACCTCCAGGGCGTACCGGTCGGCCTGGCGCTCCTGGCGGCGCGACACCATATTGGTGAGGGGCATGGTGAGCAGCCCCACGAGGGACAGGTAGCTGAGGAGTACCGGGATCGCCGCGATCTCGTGCAGCTCGGCAAAACCCATGGCATCGCAGGTGGCCCCGTAGGCAAGGCCGCACAGGTAAAACGAGATGAGGATGAGGGCTCCCGAGACCAGGAGGTTCGCCAGGAGGTGCCGCTTCCGGTAATGGCCGAGCTCGTGGGCGAAGATCACCGCGATCTCCCCCGGCGTGAACTCCGAGATGAGGGTGTCGCTCAGCACGATCCGCTTCCCCCTGCCGAAGCCGGCGAATCCCGCGTTGGCCTTCCTGGTGTCCCTGCTCATGTTGAAGGAGTAGATGCCCCGGAAGGCGATCCCCAGTGATTTCAGGAGCGCGGCGAGCCGCTCCGCCACCTCCCCCTCCTCGATCCTCCTGTATTTATAGAAGAGGGGGAGGATCACCGACGGGGCGATCCTGGCGAGCCCCACCGCCACAGCTACCGCCAGGATGCCGAACCAGAGCCACCAGAGATCCCCGGTGACGCGGAGAAAAAAGAAGAAGGCAGCCGACAGGGGAAGTCCCACGGCGGCGCTCACCGCCAGGGCCTTCACCCGCTCCCATAGCCACCGGGAAAGGCGCTGGTGCGAAAGGCCGAAGCGGTGCTCTACGATGAAGCCGCCGTACAGATCCAGGGGAAAGCCCGCCGCACCCGCGGCGGCGCCCATGAGGGCGATAAGGATGAAAAACTGCAGGTACACGTGGGGAACCAGGACGGCGATGCCGCCGGCCAGAAGCCTCGACAGTCCCGAGAAGGCGAAAACCAGGAGCACCGCCAGGTCCAGCGCCATCCCCGCAAGGGAGACGGCGAGCCTGATCCTGGCGTAGCGCTTGTCGTCACCCGCCGCGGTCCCGGCAATCGCCGCGGTCCCGGCCGTCACGGTGCCCGTCCAGTCCGACGGGGGCGTCAGGCCTTCAGGCCTCGCCCCAGGGTGAAGGCCTTTATGTTCATGTCCACGAACTTCTCCTTGACCAGAGAGCGTATCCCCGCCGCCCACTGCTCCTCGGTGAATTCCAGGTAGTTGGAAAGGACGCCCAGCATCACGATATTCAGCGCCTTCTTCGAGCCCGCCTCCTTCAGCGCCCCGGCGGTGTCCAGGAAGACGCTCCCGGGGACGTGCTCCTTCACCCACTCCTCTATGTCCGCCGGGTACTGCATCGCCCCGGTCTGCACCGGGGCCGGGTCCACCTTCTCCCGATTCACGATGAGGGTCCCCTCCGGCGCCAGGTACTCCATCTTCCGCATGGTCTCCAGAAGCTCCAGGCTCACGATGTAGTCGGCCCCGGCCCTGGGGATGAGAGGCGAGTGGACCTTCTCCCCGTAGCGGACGTTGCAGTCGACGCTCCCCCCCCGCTGCGCCATGCCGTGCACCTCGGATTCCTTCACGTCGTAGCCGGCGTTCATGGCCACCTCCATGAGGATCTTGCTGGCGAGAATCACGCCCTGGCCGCCGACCCCGGCGAATATTACGTTTTTCATGACTGGGCTCCTATTTCTTCAAGATGCATTTTCTGAGGGAGACGATCACCGACGGCTCCTCGGCCGCCACCTCCTCCCTGACGATCCGCTCGAACTCCTCGACCTTGGCCGGGTCGGCGGTGACGACCCGCTTCACCCCGACGGCCCGCGCAAGGGCGGCGATGTCCAGCTCGTGGGTCTGCTCCCCCATGAGGGTCACGCCGGTGGCGGGATGGTCCTGGTGCCCGGTCATGGCGGTCCCCCGGTTGTCCAGGATCAGCACCGTTCCGGTCCCCCGGTTGTACACCAGGTCGATGAGCGGCGTGATGCCGGAATGCACGAAGGTGGAGTCCCCGATCACCGCCACGCTCTTCCTGGCCATCTCGGGGCCGTGGGCCTTCTCAAAGCCCAGGTGCATGCCGATGCTGGCCCCCATGCACCCCTGCGAGTGCATGGCGGAATAGGGGGGGAGCGCCCCCAGGGTGTAGCACCCGATGTCGCCGTTGATGTTCAGGTCCAGCTTCTTCAGCACGTTGAAGACGAAGCTGTGCGGGCACCCCTTGCAGAGCGCCGGCGGACGCGGCGGGATCGGGTTCGATTCGTACTTCGGGTAGGGGCTCGCGTGCCCCCTGCCATTCAGTGCCTGGTCCACGATGTCCGGCGTGAGCTCGAAGCAGAGGGGGATGATCTCCTTGCCGGTGCAGGGGAACCCCAGGGCCTTCACGTAGTCCTCGATGAAGGGGTCCAGCTCCTCCACCACGTAGAGGCTCTCCACGCCGGCGGCGAACTCTCGGATCATCGCATCCGGCATGGGCCAGACCATGCCGATCTTCAGCACCGAGTCGTCGGGGCAGGTCTCCTTCACGTACTGGTAGGCCACGCTGTCGGTGATGATGCCCCGCTTTTTATTTCCCCACTCGATGCGGTTGATCCCCGATGTCTCGGAGTATTCCTTCAGCTTCAGGAGCTGCTGCTCGATGAAGACGTGCCGGGGCCTGGCATGGACCGGCAGCATCACGTACTTCTGCGGATTGCGGACGAAGGGCTTCACCGGTACCTCCTTCCGATCCTGTATCTCGACGATCCCCTGGGAGTGGGCGATACGGGTGGTGATCCTGACGATCACCGGCCTGTCGTACTCCTCGGAGAGGTCGAAGGCAAGCTTCGTGAAGGCCTTGCACTCCTGCGGGTCCGACGGCTCGATCATCGGGAGCTTGGCCGCACGGGCGAGCCAGCGGTTATCCTGCTCGTTCTGGGAGCTCCAGGCCTGCGGGTCATCGGCGTTGATGATGACCAGCGCCCCGTTCACCCCGGTGTAGGAGAAGGTGAAGAGCGGGTCCGCCGCCACGTTGAGCCCCACGTGCTTCATCGCCGCCATGGACCTGGCGCCGGCGACCGAGGCGCCGGCCGCAACCTCCAGGGCCACCTTCTCGTTAGGCGACCACTGGGCCTTGATGTTCCTGTAGTCCCGTGCGATTGTTTCCAGTATCTCGGTGCTGGGCGTGCCCGGGTAGGCCGTGGCCACATGGCATCCCGCCTCGTAGGCCCCCCGCGCGATCGCCTCGTTCCCCAGTAAAACCTTCTTTTCCATCTGTCATTCCCCTATGATGTCGATCTTCTTCACGATGCTGTACCCCTCTTCGTTCAGGGCCTTCTTCGCCAGTTCGATGTCCTCGAACCTGAAGAGCATCACCGCCCGGTCCCCCCGCTTCTCCGTGAAGGCGTACATGTACTCGATGTTGAGCTTCCTCCTGGAGAAGGTGTCGATGGCCTTGAGGAGCGAGCCCGGCGTATCGTCGATCTCGATTGCCAGCACGTCGGTGAGGGATGCGGTGTACCCCTTCTCCTTCAGCGCTTCGTACCCCCCGTCCGGCTTGTTCACGACCATCCTGAGGATTCCGAAATCGGAGGTCTCGGCGATGGTGAGGGTTATGATGTTGATACCTGCCTCGGCGAGGATCTTCAGCACACCCTGGAGGTGCCCCGGCTTGTTCTCCATAAAGACGGACAGCTGTGTTACATTCATGATATCGCTCCTTTGTTGTAAAGTATCGACAGCGTTGCTCGCTATATCTTCCTCTTGTCAACGACGCGAACGGCCTTCCCCTCGCTCCTGGCGATGGTGAGCGGCTCCACCAGCGTGATCTTGGCGCTGATCCCCAGGACGCTGCGCATCCTGTCCTCGATCCGCCTCTTCAGCCCGTCCAGCACCTTCAGCTCGTCGGAGAAGAGCTTCTCGTTCACCTCCACCTTCACCTCGATGTCGTCGAGCGCCCCCTTGCGGTCAACGATGATCTGGTAATGGGGCTCCGTCCCCTCCGCCTCCATGAGCACCGTCTCGATCTGCGAGGGGAAGACGTTCACGCCGCGGATGATCAGCATGTCATCGGAGCGGCCGGTGACCTTCTCCATCCGAACCAGGGTGCGGCCGCACTTGCAGGGCTCCCTATAGAGCCTGGTGATGTCCCGGGACCGGTAGCGGATCCCCGGGAAGGCCTCCTTGGTGATCGTGGTGTAGACGATCTCCCCCTTCTCCCCCTCGGGGAGCACCTCCCCGGTGTCCGGGTCGATGATCTCGACGTAGAAGTGGTCCTCGTGCACGTGGAGACCCGCCTTCTCCTGGCACTCGCAGGAGACGCCGGGACCGATCACCTCCGAGAGACCATAGATGTCGTAGGCCTGAATGCCGAGCCTCGACTCGATTTCGCCCCGCATCGCCTCCGACCACGGCTCGGCGCCCAGGATCCCGGCCTTCAGCTTCGTCTTCCGGATATCGTAATCCGGCCGCTTCTTCTCAATATAGTCGGCGATGTTCAGCATGTATGAGGGTGTGCAGGCGATCATGGTGGTGCCGAAATCCTTGATGAGCATGAGCTGCCGCTCTGTGTTGCCGCCGGATATAGGCACGGTGAGCGCGCCCAGCTTCTCGGCGCCGTAGTGAAGGCCCAGGCCGCCGGTGAAGAGCCCGTACCCGTAGGCCACCTGAATGACGTCGTTCTCGGTGGCGCCGTAGGCGGCCAGACACCGGGCCACCACCTCGGCGAAAACCTCCACGTCCCCCTTGGTGTACCCCACCACCGTTGCGTTCCCCGTGGTCCCCGACGAGGAATGGACCCGCACCACCTTCGAGAGGGGCACCGCGAAGAGGCCGAAGGGATAGTTGCCCCTCATGTCCTGCTTCGTGAGGAAGGGGACCCTCCTCATGTCGTCCAGGGTCTTGAACTGGTCCGGATTGAAACCGGCGTCGTCGTACTTCTTGCGGTAAAAGGGATTGTTCTCATAGGCGTGCCGGATCGACCATTTCAGCCGCTCCAGCTGCAGCTCCTTCATCTTGTTGACCGGCATCGCCTCGAATTCCTTGTTGAACATGGCTCCACCTCGCGAATTGAAATAGTATGAGATCACGCCGACAGGCATGCTGCAGCATGGTTGGAATGGAATAATTGCGGGACAATCCCCCGCCCATGTCAAGGAATTTTAGGGGGTGCGGCGCATTATGCGGCACCGCCGGAGACGCCCGCCGCTATTCCCCGCTGGGGCGCAGGAGGAAGTAGTGCTCCCGGCCCAGAAACTTCAGGTCGAAGGAAAAAGGCCCAGGCCTCCTGCCGTAGTAGAACATCGAGAGGGGGTTGGTGGAGGTGGCGAAGTTCATGTGTATCCTGGAGATGCCGGAGTTGTAGATGGCGGTGAGCGACGTGACCTTCACCGGCGAGAGATCGGCGCCGGTGGCCCCGTAGAGGACGGTGGAATTGCCCCCTCCGAAGGGTTTGTCAACGATCCGGTACATGGTGCGCTCGATTATCGAACTCTTCGTGAAGGGCATGATATAATTCCCACGGTGCATCACCCCCCATTTCCAATCCTCCATGAGGGGGCCCGCCCTTCTTCCCAGGGTGCGCAGCGCCTTGAAGAAGGCGCGGTCGAAGATCGTCTCGCTCCCCTCGTCGAGTTCGTAGGTGCGGGCGTCGTCGAAGACCTTCGAGTCTCCCCTCTTCACCATCTCGTAGAATCCGGGGATCAGGAGGCGGTAGTTCTCCATAACGGCGCCGGCGCGGTCCCCCAGTTCGTCGGAGATGGTCTCGCGCAGGTAGTTCACCATGATCGTTTCGAAGAGCGCCGGGGCCACCTTGTCCTGGTCCATATCGAACTTCCATTCGTGGAAATAGACCCTGGCAAGCCGGGACGAGGTCACCGGGTTGTTCTTCAGTATCTCGATGAAGAGGGGCACGAACTTTTCCGCGTAGGCGGAGCGGTTGTCCTGGAGGATATCCTCGATATTGTTCAATGTCAGACGCGGGTTTTTTTCCACGATGGAGAGGACCCGCTCCACCCTGCTGCGATCGCCGACGCCGAGCCCCTGCACCTGCGCCGGGGCGCCGGTGAGGTCGTAGCTGCCGATCACCGTCTCGAAAAGGGTCCTGCCGGCGATGCCGGAGATATCTGCCGTGCCGTTCCACTGGAACTTCGTGCCGTCCCTGAAGACACGGTCGCCGGGATCCCTCAGGGGGACCCTGCCGGAAAAGGCGGTGACGGCGTAATCCCTGGAGGCGAAGAGGTAGATCATCGGAAGGGAGTCCACGTTGCGCACCAGTGAGGCCGCCTCGTCGATGTTCGTTGCGTAGGGGACGCTGAACAGGGACCGCAGATAGTCCGCCCCGGGGAAGATCGACTTCAGGGTCACCACCTCGGAGTTGTATGCCCTGTCGGTGAAGATGTCGTTCAGGACGGGGCCGTTCTCGGTGGCCCAGATCACCGGGATCTCCTCCCTGTTCTCCTGCGCCCCCTCCGGCATCCCGATGGCCTGGAAGTTTCTCCAGCCGCCGATTCCCAGGTACTGGACGATGTCCTTCAGCTTCCGCACCTGTTCGATCACGAAATCCTGGGTGTCGATATTAAGGCTGAAGCCGCAGAAGGTGATGACGCCGTTCGTGCCGGAAAAGACGAAGGGCATCCCCACGTGGGAGATCCCCCTGATCTCAGTATCCCCCACCGACATCGCCACCGGATACCAACCGGGGTACAGCCCCAGATCGCTGTCCAGGGTGTATCCCGTGAGGTAGTCATCACCCTGGGCGTCCTTCCCGGGCACGTATATCGCCATCCCCCTGTTGTACGAGCCGATAAGGCCCCTCACAAGGCCGTGAAGCTGATCGATGATCCGGACGCTGTCGGCCTCCTTGGCGTCGTATCCGGTGACGGTCCCCCCGGGGAAGATCTCCTCCAGCTCCTTGGACCTCGCCGTTTCCGGGATGGAGAAGACCAGTTCCCTGTTGTTCAAAAAGGCGTTGGACCACTCCTTCATCACCAGGATCGCGATGATGTCTGTCTCATTCCACTTCCGCTTCAGGATCCTCCCCCCCACGGCGCTGGCCCTGGCGGCGTTTATCCCGTCGGCGTAGCGCTTGAGGTACCCCAGGTACGGCTGCCCCAGGGAACCGCGGATCTCCTTCGCCTTCCGAGAGAAACCGACGACCCGGGAGAACCTGTCCAGGATCGCGCCGCGCTCCCCCACCATCCTCGAGATCCTGCCGTAGGCAACCGCGCGGTAGTATCTCATCAGGCTGTAGCGGTCCTGGGCGTGCAGATACCCCAGGGCGTAATAGGCGTCCTCGCGGGACTTCGCCTTAATCCGCGGGATGCCCTGCAGATCCCTGGTGATCTCCACCGGAGCCTTCACCGCCACGGCGTCCTCGCCGTCGTAGGAGAGCCCCTGGGAATAGTAGAAATAGATGGCAACGAGGGCCACAAGCGCCGCGCCCGCGACTGCCGCCAGTGGAATGATGACGTATCTCTTCTTCATCGACCCTCTCGCCACTGTTACCGCCGGCGCGGTGCGCCTGCCGCAGGGCCAGCGGTGACGGGACTCAGTTCCTGTGGATGACGATCCTGGACTTCACGAGCTCCAGCTTCGTATAGTACTCGTCGAGCAGCGTGAAGAACCTGCCGAACTGCCCCTCAACGTCGATTCGCGATTTCCCCTTTTCCAGCTTCGCGATGCGCCCGACGTTGCTGGTATAGATATAGCACTCCACCTTCCCCCTGGTGGTGTCGATATCGGAGAGTATGCAGAACTCGTAGTCGATGTTGGTGGAGGGGATGATGTCCTTCACCAGTACGTTCTTCAGCTCTATGACGTTCTTTACGAAGAACCCCTCGGTCTGCAGGTTGTTCTTGATGATGAACTTCTTCGCGGGATTGTCCGTCTTGTCGATCTTCACCTTCTCCGCGACGATGTCCTCGATGGTATAATGGGTGCTGCACGACGACGAGAGAGCCGCCGCAGCGATCATGAATATCAACGCCATCCTCTTCATTGCATTGCTCCTGGTATCAGTCTCCGCGAGATTCGGCCTCTGCCCGCGGCTGCGGGTCATCGTTCCGGCCCCATGGGAATTCAGGGCACCGGGCCGATTTTGTCAAACAAAGTTTGCAGCAGGTGCGATCCGCGCCCGCATATTCTGGCAGATCCGCCGCCCCGTGTCAAGATAGAATCGCCGCATGCGGCATATTTTCACCGGCGGGAACGGGAACGGGCCGGCAATCGAAATAGCGCGCTCCTGCCGGCATGAGTGCCGCTGCGAGCCGGAAAGCGCAGCGCACGGCTGCGGATCCCCGGCATCCCGAAAATTTTACTTGCCATGCCGCATTAATTGTGATCAATGACCTATTGAGGATCAAAGGCGGAAAATTCACTGGCTGAAGCGAACGTATGGTACGACCGAACAAGCAGACCGAAGACAATATCGTCAACAGCATCATAGGCGAGGGATCGGAATTCAAGGGGGAGTTTAAGATAAACGGCCTTCTGAGGATCGACGGCAAGTTCCAGGGCACCATAGAGACCAACGGCAAGGTGCTGATCGGCCAGTCGGGTGAAGCGGTCACGGACATACAGGCGAAGCTCGTGGTGGTGGGGGGCTCGGTGCGGGGGAACATATTCGCCACAGAGCGGGTGGTGTTCCTGTCCACCGGCGTGATCAAGGGGAACATCATCACCCCGAGCCTTATCATGGAGGAGGGGGTCGCCTTCGAGGGGAACTGCACGATCAACAAACGGCCCTGACCGGAGGGGACATAATGGAGATACTACCGGCAAACCAGCGAAAGGAAGAGAAGACCACCGTCAAGGGGAAGAAGAAGGCCCACGAGGTGAAGGGCCGTTCGCTCTTCGCATCGGAGCTCCAGCAGACGGTGGTTCAGGAATTCCAGGGTTCCATCGAGGAGCTGATGAACGACCTGAGGGACCAGGAGAAGCGGTTCCTGGACGCCCAGAACGTCTACGAGCTGAACCGCTACAGGTCACTGGTGCAGAAGATTCTGCGGCAGATCCTCCAGGAGGGGTTCACCACCAAGACCCTGAACCGCACCAGAAAGGACAGGGCGAACTTCACCATCGTCAGCGAGATCAACGACAAACTTGAGGCGATATCCCAGGCGATCGTCAGGTCCAACAAGGCCTTCAACCTCCTGGCCACCATCGACGAGATACGGGGCCTGGTCTTCGATCTCATCTACTGACGTACCGCGCATGAATATACGGGGAATCACAGGTCATACCGCGCAGCTTCGCCATCTCTCGATCCTGAGCTCCAGGGGGAGCCTCCGGGGCACCTTCATCTTCACCGGCATGCCCGGCATCGGCAAGAAGACGATTGCACGGCGGGTTCTTGCCTCGCTCTTCTGCCATACCGCGGACCCTCCCTGCCTCCGGTGCCCCTCCTGCCGGCAGGCCGGGGCGGGATCGCACCCGGACATCATCGAGCTCCTGCCGGACGAGAAGGGGAGGATCCCCATC
>JAFGJK010000113.1 GCA_016929135.1 Spirochaetota bacterium
ATCTCCATCCTGCACTCGGTGATGTGCATGGTGAAGCGGTTGAAGCAGAGCGATTTCACGCTGAAGGTCGCCGTGTCCCGGCGGATGTACCGCTGGAGGGCGATGTAGGGAAAGTGGCGCAGGCCCCGCAGGGGGGCGTCGCTCGCCCCGAAATCCCTGTCGGTGAGGGTACAGGGAACCCGCGGCAGGCGGCACTGGAAATCATTCCCCCTCCTGGCCGCCTCGAAGACGCTCCCGTTGAGGAGCTGGATTGTCGCCTGCAGCCTGTCTCCCCCGGTGAGCGGTTTTTCAGCCATGATATACAGCCCCCCCTTGCGGCCGCTCATCACCGACGCCCGCGGAGAATCAAACCGGTAGTCACCGGTCTCGAAAAACGCCCCGGCCGCGGCGGGGTCCGCCGCCGTTATGCGGCATTTCATGAAATCCGCGGAGCCGATGTCGAAAAAACCGGCTGCCATGCCGCCGAGGGCGCAGCAGAGCATCGCCGACGGCAACATCACTCGAAACATCGTCCTTCCCATGATCGGCCTCCACCGTTCAGCCCGCGGATACCGGGCGATCCCTCGCCGCTTCACCCAAAGGCCCGCGCATATGAGCATACCCCCGGGGGAACACAAAATGCAACCGCTTTTTCTCCCCGCCACAGGACCGGCGCCGCCCCCGTTTGCGCCTTGACATCCCCGGCCGCCGCGGGATACACTCGCAGCGCAGTCATCGACGGCGGTTTCACCGGGAGCGGGTATGTACGGCGCGTTATCATCAATCCATGAAAGACTGGTACTCAGGACAACACACTGCACGGCGGTGCGCGGCGATGACGGCACCCTGGCGTACCGCGCCTCCGGCGCCGGGAACGCCGCGCCGGGGAAACCGGCCGGGGCGGTCATCGGCATGATCGAATCGCGGCGGCGGCGTGTCATCGCGGCCGCGGCGGTACTGTCGGCCCTGGTGGCATCGCCCGCCGTCGCCCCGGTGCTCCTCGCCTCCCCGATCGCCGCGGCAATCCTGGCGGTCCCGGTGCTGGCCGCAGCGGCACTGCTGGTCTACACGTACCTCTCCAGGAACAGCCGGTTCATCGTCCTGAACTACGACCCGGAGGGCGTATCGCTTGCGCCGCACCGCGAGCTCACCGCGCGGCTCCTGGTGCTCACGGAGTCGGGGAGCCTGTGGCAGAGGGAACCGCCCTCCCGCGGTACCGGCAGGCCCATGGAAAGGAACGTGGCCATCATCGCCCTGGAGACCCCGTACTTCGTCCTGGCGAACATCGACATCTGCTGCCTGCGCTTCGGCGAAACGGGCCTCTACTTTTTCCCGGATTTCCTCCTGGTGCGGCGGCGCGGCCGATACCGGTGCATCGCCTACGGGGCACTGGCCCTCGACTATGCCGAGGGCCCCGTTCCCGAGCCGGGGCCGCTTCCCCGGGGGGCACGGGTGCTGGGATACACCTGGCTCCACCGGACATCCAAGGGCGGCCCGGACAGGCGCCACAGGAAGAACCCGAAGATACCGGCGGCGCTCTACGGCAAGCTCACCGTGACCTTCCCCGGCGGCGGCGAGACAAGGCTCCTGGCCTCCGACTACAGGAGCGCGCGCCCCCTGGCCTCGTCGCTCGGGTCCATGGCCGGGACCTACAACGAGCGACTCTATGCTGAGAAGGAGAAGAGAAAAAAGGAGACCCGCCCGCGAAGCGAGAAGGCTGCCGGCGAGGCGCCGCGGGACGAGACGCGGTACTGGCAGGAGAGGGAAAAGGCAAAACCCCGGGGCCCGGGTGCCGGGGGACGTTCTGCCGGGGAGCGCGCCACGTGGGGGAGCGCCGAACGGGAGCGGGAGCGGCGCGGCGGAGAGGAGACAGGGCGGCGGCCGAAAGAGGAGCGCCGCGACCTCCGGGCCAGGAGGGTGCTGGGGGTCTCCCACGACGCGGGGAAGGAGGAGATCAAGAGGGCCTACCGGGAGCTGGTGAAGCGCTATCACCCGGACCGGCTGGGCGCCCTGGGCGGGGACGAGGTCAGGAGGGCCGAGGAGAAACTCAAGGAGATCAACAGGGCCTACGACGAGCTCACGCGCCGGGCGCGGGGAGCGAAGTGACGCCGGGGATCGTTTTCATCTTTTTCGCCTGAATCGGCCGGCTCTCCGCGGCAGGATCACGATACCGGGAAAGGGCCGCGCAGGGGCTGCGCCCGCTGCGAGAGGCTTTATGCACCGCCCTGTTCGATAACAGTGTGGCGTCTGCGTTGGGATCGGATGAGAAGCAGTCAGGATATACGGCACGTCCGGCGGATACTGCACGCTAAAAACGCCGTACCGGCCGGGCCCAGAGTGACAGGGTTTTTCCGCCAATATAATTATTTGGTGGTTCTAAATCATAAGCAAAAATTGACGCATTTACCGTCCACATTTCCGTTGAGGAATAATAGGATACTTTTTGCATGTTACCGACGCCGTGTTCATGGAGATTATGATATATCAAATGCATTTCAGAGGCATACGAAGAGGCAAGATCGTAATTTCCGTTGCCCGTCGGCATGTACCAGTCGGTATATGTGTTATTCTCGTAATCCAGGCATGATTGCGCCAGGAGATTGGGTTCACCGCATTTGGCCACGATGATGTTGGTATTGCCCAATCCCTCTCCCGGTGCCGTTGCCGTTGCGCCAAAAACCGCACCTTCACAGCCATAGACACCCGGCCCCACGTCTGCCGGCGCAGCTTCCAGATACCGCCATCCCTTGGAATAATCGCTCGCGACGTAGAATATCAATCCCCCTGCAGGTCCCACATCACGAAGCTTGTAATAGGCGGTGTGGTAGATGGCGTAGAGCTTGACATCGGTCGATCCCATGGTGAAGGTCTCACCCATGTTATACCTGTCGCCGCCACCGCCGGGTAGGGTATTCCATTCCTTGAAGGAACCGCTTTTCTCGAGGCCCCCGAAATTGCCCGTCACCGTGACGGTATCCCCGTAGCCGTAGGCGGTGGAATCCGTCGGCGCGGTCCCCGCGGTGTTCCCGTTGCCGTCGTAGATCAACCCCACGGTGGTCACGGTAAAGGCCCCGGGGAGGGTATCCAGTCCGCCGTCGGCGTTGTTTACCACCACGTCCCAGGTGCCCGTCGCCGCGCCGGCGAGATTGATGCTGCAGGTGATCTGTGTGGCGCTCGTCACGGTGACGCTGTCGGCGATGATGTCCGGCTCCGGGGACTTCACCAGCCGCACGCCCGCCCCGTTCTTGAATTTCGTCCCCGCCAGGTTCGTGATCGACACCACCTGTCCCTTCACCCCGCTCGCCGGCGTGATGGATGTCAGGGTCGGCGCCGGCCAGGTAACGGTGTAACAGTCTGCTTTCGAGGCCGACTGCGCGTCTACATTTGTCACCACCACGTCCCACTGGCCGAACCACCGATCCAATAAATCCAGGTCGCAGGTGGCCTGCGTGTCGCTCACGAACTTCACGTCGCTCACCCCGATGGCCGTGTAGGGGGCCTGGGTGAGCTGTATTGTCATGCCGGGCCGGAACCCGGTACCGGTTATAGTCACGTCGTTGTACGGCCCGGGCTCCAGGCCCGTGGCCGGGGTGATGGAGGTCACCGTGGGGGCGTCCCATCCCACGGTGAAGGCGCCGGCGAGCGTTCCGGGAGAGGCCGTTACCGAGTACGTGGGCACCGTGTTGGTCACCACCACGTCCCAGGTGCCCCGTTCGGCGTCGGTGAGGTCGAAGGAGCACTGGATCTGGTTCTGGCTCACCACGCTCACGCCAGTGGCGGAGATGGTATCGACCCCGCGGTGCAGCTCTACCGTGGGGGTCCCCGCGAAGTGCGTTCCCTCCAGGTCCGTAATGACCACCGAATACCCCTCGTTCCCCGAATTCGGCGTGATGCCGGTCACAGTGACCGCGGGCCAGTTCACCGTCAGGCAGTTCGCGAGGGACGCGGACTGGCTGTCGGCGTTGATCACCTCCACTGTCCAGGGCCCGTACATCGCCCCCGAGAAGGTGAAGGAGCAGCTGAGCTCTCCGGCGCTCACGAAGGCCACGCCAGTGGCGGTGATGGTGTCCACACCCTGGACGAACCGCACCGTGGGCACCGCCGGCAGCGATTTAAAATTCGTGCCGTACACCGTGACGATGTGGGTGCCAGGATCGTTGCACGCCGCGGGCGAGATGCCGGTCACCGTGGGTGCGCCCCAGCCCACGGTGAAGGCGTTCAATAATGTCCCCGATCCCCCCACGGGATTGGTCACCTCCACGGCCCAGGGGCCGTGCACCGCGCCGGCGAGGGGGATGGCGCAGGTGATCTGGAAGGGGCTCACGGTGAACTCGCCGGTGGCGTCGATGGTATCGCCCCCCTGGCGAAGCTGTACCGCGGCGCCGGACATGAAATGGGTCCCCGCCAGGTTCGTGACAAAAATGGTATTGGGCTCGGACCCCGAATTGGGCGTTATGGAGGTCACCGTCGGGTCCGGCCAGGTCACCTCGAAGCCGTCGGCCAGGTATCCCGTATAGCTGAAGGGGTTCGCCACCGCCACGCTCCAGGGACCGTACATGGCCCAGGGGAGGATGATGTCGCAGTGGATCTCGGTGTCGCTCACCACGGTGACGTTGGACGCCGCGATGTCCGGGTACCCGGACCGTACGAGCCGCACCGTGGCCCCGGAAGAGAAGCCGCTCCCGGTGATCACCACGCCTGGCACCAGGTTCGGGTCCAGGCCGGTGTTCGGGGTGATGCCCGTCACCACCGGGGCAGGCCCGAGCACCAGGTCAGACCTCATGCCATGGATCACGTCGTAATACGCGTCGCCGCAGGAAATTGAAAGCGCCGCGAAGCATGCAACGAAAAAAACCGGGAACGCCTTACATAATTTCATCATCACGCCCCTCCCCCGCCGATGACCGTGCGAAGGGATCAATGCCGCAATTCAACCATGGCCGAGTTCGATACTGTATTAAGGAAAATACATTTAATATAAAATGGATGAAATGCGCAGGAAAAACAAGAGGCCCGGAACAAACTGTGCGTCCAGGGGAATGAACGGTACGGGAGGCTATAATTTTTTTCTCAACGACTCCAGGAACATCGTTCCCACCGGCAACTCGGTATCGTCCTCGTCGCTGAGCCGCACGCGGTACCGTCCCGACTGCGCGTGGTAAATATTCGTCATATATCTGATATTGATGATATGAGACTTGTGGATGCGTACGAAAATATCCGGCGGGAGCCGGTCATTGATCACTTTCATGAGCACCGGAATATCGATATCCCTCCTGTTCGTATGGATGACGATGGATTTTGCATGCGAGGTTATGTAGATGATCTCTTCGAAGGCCAGGGAATGCACGCCGCTCCTGGTACGGATCGTTATCCCGCTGGCGGGCAGTTTCTGGATGGTCCTCAGTTTCAACATGGTGGTGACGCGCGCGTGAAGCTCGCTCAGGCGGAAGGGCTTCACGACGTAATCGTTGGCCCCGGCCTCGAAGGCAGCGTCGATGTCCGCCATCATGTTCTTCGCGGTGAGCATGATCACCGGAAGCTCCTCCGGGGTCCTGGCCGCCCGTATCCTGCGGCACACCTCGTAGCCCGACATCGCCGGCATCATGATGTCCAGGAGGACCAGATCGACCGATGCGCCGCGCTCCAGGATCTCCAGGGCGCCGATCCCGTCGGCGGCGGTTTTCACCTCGCACCGCTTCGATTCGAAGTAATCCCTGATGATCTTCACGTTCACCGGATCGTCATCCACGACAAGAATGACCGGAGTGCCGTCGAAGCCCATCCCGGCCGCTTCCGCCCGGGGCAGGAAGGGGCCCGCCGACATGACCGGCGGCGGCTCGATCAGCATGCTTTCCACGACGACATCGTCCTGTCCCTCCGGCAGCATCCCCTCCCAGAGAGGAAGGGTAAAGTAAAAGACCGAACCGCCCTCCACTCCCGGCGTCACGCCTATCGTTCCGCCGTGAAGGGTCACGATCTGCCTCGCAATGGCGAGCCCCAGTCCCGTACCGGGATAGGACCGCGTGTCTCCTTCGTCCGCCTGCCGGTACGCCTGGAAAATCGTTTCCCGGAATTCCTCGGGAACGCCGATCCCCGTATCCGATACGCGCACCTCCGCCATGGAACCGCGTTCGCCGTCCGCATCAGGGACGATTCGCGCCGACAGCTCGACGGTCCCCCGGGCCGTGAACTTGATGGCGTTCCCCACCAGATTGTAGAGCACCTGGCGAAGGCGGTCCTCGTCGGCGCGCACCCTCGGCATGTCCCCGCCGACGGCGTTGACGATTGTCAGGGGTTTTCCGGCTGCCAGGGGGATCGACAGCTTCACCACCGCATCGCCCAGGGAGCGGAGATCGACGGGGCGAAGGTTCAGCGATATCCCTCCGTCCTGGATTGTGGCCATATCCAGCAGGTCGTTCACCATGTTCGCGAGGCGGTGCCCGCTGGAGGCGACGAGCGATATGGTTTCCTGCGCCTTCGGAACGAGGGTGCCGGCCGTTCCTTCCATCATGGCTTCCAGCAGGCCGATCATGCCGTGCAGGGGCGTGCGGAGCTCGTGCGATGCGGCGGCGAGGAACTGGTCCTTGAGCCGGTCTAGTTTCTTCAGCGATACATTCATCTCCTCGAGGTCCCTGGACTGCTCCTTGACCGTTCTCAGGGCGATGGAATACCGCCGCGAGATGACCAGGGTGGCCGACACACAGAGCACGATCATGCTAAACGGGGCCATTTTCCCGGTGTCGACGATCCACAGCTCATACAGGATGTCGTTTATTCCGGCGAGGTACAGCGGTATGTAGCTCAGGAAAAACAGGATTGCGTCATCCCTCCGATGACGTATCGCGCGGATAAAGACATACACGGTGTAGCACCAGAGGATGGCGTTCAACAGGTAATACACCTTTATCAGCTGCTGAAACGCTAAAAAATCGACAAAGAATTGGATACCCATGAACCCGGCCGTCGCGACCTGGTACAGGCGGACGACGGGCAGGGCGAAATCGGCGGGATACAGCGATCTGATGGCCATCATGGCGAGGACCATAACCAGGATTATCGAGACATAGTCGATCAGAAAGGGTTTGCCGCACCGCGAAAGGGCGTCGGGAAAAATCGGGAGCTGCACGTTAAAGAGATTGATCGCGAAAAAGAGGCCGAACAGGCCGATGATGAGCGGGGCCGCTTCCTCCCTGGTGAACACGTACATCACGATATTGTACATCGCAAGGGCCAGCAACAGCCCCACGATGACCATGCTGGCCGTGTATCTCAGCATCCTGTTCCGCTCCGCTCTCCCCCTGTCCTCCAGCTGTATGGAACTGCCGATGCCGCCGGATTCGTACCGTTCATTCATGAGCTGCAGGACCACCTCGTTCGCCCCCCCCTGGAGGGTGAATGAGGATACCCGATTATTGTGAACGAAAATATAATCCTTCCGGGATTTCGGCACACCGCCCCCCGTCAGCCGCTGGTCCGCCAGCACGCCGTTGATCCAGAGCCTGAAATCCGAATACAGGCGCTGCGTAGTTATGGTCACCGGTTGCCGTTCCGGACCGTTCAGTATCGTCAGATGGTACGTGGCCCGGCCCCTGCCGGAAAAGACGGCGCCGCCGCTCCCGCGGTCCTTCCAGAAGCCTGGCACCGCGATAAATCCGCAGTCTTCCCTCTTTTCCGATTTCAAGAAATCGGACGGCCCCCGCAGGCGGTCCCGGCAGAATTCCCACTGGCCGTCGAGTTTCACCGACCCGTTCCGTGAAAAATCCCACTCCCTGAGGTCCAGGACGCCTCTGACGGAACGCGGTCGGCCCGAATTCTGTTGATTATTGCCGCAGGCGGCGCAAATCATCGTAAAATGGAGTAATGTAAAAGATGCGACTAAGAGCTTTACCGATCGGTGGCGATACATCATGCAGTTAACGTTACACTGTATTAAAAATTGTCAATAAATTCATCAAAGAATATACGGTGCATCTTTGCACTGTACAGTAGTATGGAAACATCTTCAGATCAAGCAGATTACTTTTGTATTTGAGATACTGAAATTGAAAAAAAAACACAAATCCCGCACCGTTCATTCACGCCCCCTTGACATGACGGCGGCGCGCTCATATAATAACGTAGAATTATAGTGTAATGCGGTGACCAACCCGGACGACCGGACCGGATACCCGGCGGGTACCCATGGGCATCGGCCTATTTCCGGGGGCAATCACACACGAAGAATTCATAGAAAAAACGACAAGGAGGCGATCATGACAGAGGCATCGACAACCGCGCTCATCGGGCTCAGGGACCTGGCCACCATGAAGTGGTACGCGATCCCGCTGCTGGCCTGCGTGTTCTACGTCTACACGGCGGAGATAAAGAAGGCAAGGGAATCCGGGAACTGGGACGCAATCGTGGCAGGGCTGGCCCTCTTCGGGACCGACTTCCTCTTCGAGACCGTTAACGGCTGGGTCTTCCATTTCACGCAGTACTCGGCCCTCTGGACCACGCCGGGGGATACGGCGCTGCGCACCACTGTGGGGTGGAACATCGAGATCATGTTCATGTTCTCCATCGCCGGGATCATCTACTACAACACCCTCTCCGCGGACAGGGGCGCGAAGATCCTCCGGATACCGGACAGGCTCTTCTGGGTCATCGCCTATGCCGCCTTCTGCGTTGTCGTGGAGTGCCTGCTGAACAAGGGAGGCCACCTGGTATGGGAATACACCTTCTGGAAGCGGGCCTTCCCCGGGGTGCTGCCGATCTTCTTCGCGGCCTACTTCCCCCTATTCCTGAGCCCCATGCTGGCCATAGGGCTGAAAAGCGGCGCCGCCAAGGTGAAATACCTCTGCGCCGTGTACGGGACCGCCATCGCCATGAACCTGTTCGCCTTCGGCATCATGGGGTGGAACTACTGACCGGAGGGGCGACGGATCGTCCGGCAGCCGTTCCCGTATCGACGGGTATGCTGCCTGGCAACAATAATCCTCTGAGCTCTCTGTGCCCCCCGGGCAAAGATTGACGAGGGAAATGGAATAATGCGGAAACACTGCGAACTCGGAGCGTTAACATTTCGATCTCTCAGCGAGCAGACGGGAGAATTCATCAGATAGAATGCCCTTTGATAGAAGGGGAGCGGGGAATGGCCCATGAGCGCCGGTGACTTTGCCCAAGTAAAACAGGTACCCCTCGGCAAAGACCCCGATTTTATCCTTGTCAAATATGACCCGAATGCCATGAATGATTGATCCGCTGCGGGTGATTTCGCGGCCCCGTTATTGCCGGGGAAGTTCCCTACATGCATATCGTTATCATGAGTTCGACAATTCGGCTGAGCAACACATGAACCATGTAGCCAGTTATCTGTTATTCGCGCACGGCATGATCGTCATAGTGTGCGCAGTCCTTCAGGCGTCCATCAGCGGCAGGTCGCGGGTGAACAACCTGATGGCGCTCGTGTTCTTTCTCATGGGCCTTTTTCTCTTCTATTTCTGGTCCTACCGGACTGGCTTCATCTTCCGTGTCCCCTGGCTGATCTACGGCGACCTGGTGCTCACCTGCATGATCGGCCCGGCGGGCTATTTCTACGCGCGGAGCCTGGCCGGAGAGGACGTCGAACTCAAGGGCCCCCGGCTGCTCCATTTCCTGCCGGCGGCGCTGGCCGTCGCCTTTGTCGTGACGTATCACGCCGTAATCGGCTTCGACAGATTGAACCGGCTTGGACACTGGCCGAATTACTACCGGTATCCCGCCGTGTATGCGGCCAGCATCCTTGCGGATATCGTGCTCTATGTCTATATTTTTCTCTCCCTGGGGAAGATGTATCGTCTCGTGCGCACGGAGCGCTTCAAATCGGTCAGGGAAATCCGCACCGTCTTCTATTTTTTCACGACGATGATGGCCAGCACGTCGGTTCTCTTCGTGGCCCATTACCTGAGGAACAATCTCCTGGCCGCCGCGGTGGCCATCGTGAACGGCGGCCTCAGCGTCTACTACCTGTTCTTCAGCTACCGGCACCCTGAATTCACCCAGAGGGTCATTAGGGAACCGAGGGGGGGCAGAAACGCCGAGACCCTCCCGGAGGGCTTCGACATCGCCGGCAGCATCGGACGGCTCATGGAACTGGTGGAAAACGAGAAGGTCTACCGGGACCCCGCAATCACCCTCCAGACGTTGAGCAACGCCCTGGAGATCAACAGCCACCATCTTTCCATCATCCTGAACGAAAAGCTCCTCGTGAATTTCAGGTCCTTCATCAACCGCTACCGGCTCCAGGAGGCCATGCGCCTCCTGGCGGAAGCGCCGGAAAAAACGGTGCTGGAGATCGCCTTTGCCGTCGGCTTCAATTCAAAGAGCGTCTTCAACGATCTCTTTGCCAGGGAGACCGGCCTGACCCCCACCAGGTACAGGGAAAAAACAAAAAAATAGGTCCGGAAATCCAAAATCCGGACGATTCATCCCCTCCAGTACCGTACCGTGCCAGCATCACACTGGCCGGGCACTTCCGGCGGGGAATCATTTCATGAAAAAAAACCGGCACCATCTGATCTGTGCGTTGCTGCTTTCGACTGTTTTCATGTCCGGCTGTTCCGCAATGATTGACGACATAAACGCCCCGGGCATGCGGGACTTTCTGGCCCTTGCAGGAACGGTGCCCGCATCACCCTTTGCGATCACCGGCCTGGCAGCCACGACGGCCAGCGAGGAGGCGATCCTTGTCTGGAACGATCCCACCGACTCCAGTTTTCAGCATATCGAGATAACCTGGACACCCGACGGCGCCGCGGTGCAGAGCGTTCCCGCCGGGATAAAAATCTTCGACGCCATGGGTCTCAGAAACGGCAGGGAGTACGTCTTTACGGTCCGGGCGATCGATGACGGCGCAGGGATCATGGATGAAAAGACGCTCCGGGTCGTGCCGGCCCTCCCCGGCGCACCGGCCGATGCGGTCTATGTCTACGACGCCGCCGGGCTTGACGAGGTACGGAACAATCTTGCCGGATATTACGTACTCATGACGGATATCGACCTCTCCGGGTATGCCGACTGGGTCCCCATCGGAGATTATTATACCATTAAATTTTCCGGCACCCTCGACGGGAACGGCCATGAGGTGCGCAATCTTTCGATCACCGGCACCGCCGATTGCCGGGGCCTCTTCGGCTGTATCGGCGCCGCCGGCAGGGTCTTGAACCTTTCGGTGTCCGGTACGGTAAGCGGGAGAACAAATACAGGCATTCTGGCGGGACAGAATGTAGGCACCATAACAGACTGCCACAGTTCCGGCACCGTCACCGGGACAGACCATTATACCGGCGGCCTGGTGGGAATGAATGGCTTCTATCTGGGGAATGCCGTCATCATTCGATGCAGCAGCGCCGCTACGGTGGATGGAATCATTTATACAGGGGGGCTGGCCGGAGATGTTTATTACGGAACCATCACCGGCTCCTATGCCACGGGCATTGTACAGGGCTTTGAGTTTGTTGGCGGTCTGACGGGAAGTGTAGATTGCGGCACAATTACCGACTCCTACGCCACGGGAGCTATCACCGCCACAGAGCACGACTGTGGCGGCCTGACAGGACTATCCATTTTAGGTAACATTATCAATTGCTACAGCACCGGCAATGTCACGGGTACATTCATATATCGTGGGGGTCTGGCAGGAGATTCTATTTCAAGTACGGTGACCTCCTCCTATTTCGCCGATGCCGCCAGCAACAACGGTATCGGTATTCTGAAAACCAGCGGCTGGAACGTTCCGGCGACCTTTACGGGCTGGGACTTCGCCGGCACCTGGGGGATACTGGGGGGCGCTCCATATCTATTGGAGAATCCCCCGGGGCCGTAGAATGCATCGGGGAATCGGATGACCCCGCCTGATGGAAAACTCCGAGAGTACACCGGATCGGAAAATTTGGACTTAAAAAACGGCCGTTACCGTCACGAGGGATCAGGGGGATGAATATATAAATGAGGATCTATTCTCATGTATACATAATACTGGCGCTTCTGCTCTTGCCCGCCTTCAGCATGTACGGCGAAGCCGAGGGAACCGGTAATGAGGAACCGCGAAAGGCTGCGGCATCGCTCAGGACGTTACTGTTGGGGCTGAGACGCTACGACTGTCCCCTCATTACCGGCGAGCGCATCACCAGGGACTTCCGTACCGGCCTGTCATCATTGCCGGACTGCGAGCTCATTGATGGCTCCGGTTCCGGCGCATTCCCCTGCCACGACGCGGAGTGCGCCGTCAGGCTGGGCAAAGCGGCGGGGGCCCATCGCGCCCTGTACGGCTACGTGTCCCGGAAGACCGATGTCGAAAAAAAACGACTCGGCGCAACCGGGGCGAAAAAATACATCATCAGGACCGAGCGACATGAAACCTTCACAATCGGCGTGAAGCTCGTCGATGTCGGAACGGGGACCCCCCTGGCGGAACTCGTAAGAAAATCGCCCCCGGAGGATCTGGATGCGACGATTCACGCCATGGTGGCCGAACTGGCACCACATTTCGGACCGCGACAGGTGAGCGGCGAAGTGACCGCACCGGAGGGTGATGAGGGAGCACGGCGACCTGAAAGCATCCGGGACGATTCGGGGGGCGATGAGAGGGACGATGAAGATGGCACCTCTCCGGAATTCGCGCTGGGGATATATTTTTCCTTCATGGTGCCGGTGGGCGCCTTCAGGGATATAACCGCCTTCGGACTGGGAAACGGCCTTGAAGCGAGAATGAGAAACCTCCCGTTCCGGAACGCGGAACTGGGAGCCGATCTCGAATTCTGTTACTATGCATCGGTCACCGGCAGCGTCGTCTCCTATCGGAATCTGCGCATGACGTTCAACGGGGGATACCGTATCGAGGTCCTTGCGAGAGTGTCACTGACGCCCCTCCTGGGAATCGGCTACGTATTTCACTTTGTGAACAAGAACCTGGAGGGCGGGATGAAAACATTTTCAGATCCCTGTGTATCGATCCGTCTCGGTCTGGATATCGGTATCATTGAGGGGCTCTCCCTCACGGCATCGCCGGGATACGTGATCTGTTTCGAGAAGGGAGCCGCCTGCATGTTCCCGGTGCTGCAACTGGGGATGCGGTATGCATTTTAACGAAAGATCAGCGAGGAAGAAATTCATGAACAAAAAAAGGGAACAGAGCGCCGGGGCCTTTCAAGGAAAAATCGCTTTCATCGTCATTGCCGTGCACCTCCTCTCCCTGGCCGTGCTCATCTCGCTTATGGGCATCCTGAAAAGCGACGATGCCGCCGCACCCCTCGACACCGCCATCGCCAACCTGGAAAAATCGGTCTCCATGGAGAAGGCCATCACCGACTCGGTGGTCCAGCTGTCCGGACTGGCGCGCAAGAGCGGGTACGAACTCGCCGTGGACGAGGTTATCGGGGACCACAGGAGGATCATGGGGGAGGTCCGGCGGAATCTCACAGTGCTGAAGGAGACGAGGACCCGCAATGACGACTCCCCCATGAAGATCGCCGTCATCGCCGTCATGGTCATTCAGGGGTCCCTGCTGGCGTTCATTCTGTATCTGCTGTTCCGCCGTGTAACGGTGCCGATACAGGTCATGTCGCAGCATATCGACGACATCATGGCGGGGAAAAAACCGGACATTTGGGACATGAAGAGAATCGTCGTATTCCGCGATTTTTATTACAGATTCGCGGGGCTGCTGAAGCTGATGGAAAGCGAACCCGGCCCGAACAGGGGCGCAAACAAAGATAGAAGCGGAAAGACCTCCACGACACGGCACAAAAAATGACGGGCAGCACTACAAGCCGGCGGTTATCATATCGGCACGCCGATGAAACGATCCCATCTTCCGTCAATGAATCATCCCGATCCGAGGGACCCATCGGCACGCCGCGAACGTATGCCCCGGCGCCTCAGTAGCCCCCCTCATGATACAGAAGATAGATCTCCTCCACGGAGAGTTCTCTACGGTAGATGCGGATGTCGTCGATGTTGCCGTCGAAGTAGGTCCACGCGCCGCCGCTGGGGTGTCGGCCGATGTTCAGATACCGCGACCAGGTGGCATCGTAGGAGATGGAGCTTATCTGAGCGGTGTAGGCGCCGGCCGGAAACCCGTCGATATAGATCCGCTTCGTGTAGGGGAACGTCGAGCCGTCCCACACCGCCGTGATGAAATGCCAGTTCGTGTCCGCGATCGTTCTGGTGGACGCCCTGGAATCCCTGGTGCCGCTGTTGCCGGAGCAGAAGTATATCAGGCCCGAAGCGGATATATACGAGATTGCATACCCGTAACCAGTCCCGGGCCCGCCGTTGGCGAAGCCCCTCCCGAGGATCTCGTGGTCGCTGAGGTTGTTGAGCTTTATCCACACCGCGATCGTGATGGCCCCGGTTATCTGGGTCCCCTCGTCGTCGCCGCAGTCTATGTACTGCGAGCTCGCCTCCGTAAAATAATAGGCACGGTCCGCCCTGCCGAAGCGGTCGGTGGTAAGGGTCGCCCCGCTCACGGTGCCGTGAAAGCCGTTACCGCTGGTGTCGTCGGCGTTCCCGTTGAAGAGGTACTCGGCAACGAGCCCCTCCCGGGACACGTACTGGTTGTACTCCTTCCAGGCCTCATTGACCAATTCGCACTGAGGCGCGCCGAGACAGAGAACGATGGCGAAGGCGATGTTCAACCGTTTCATGGAACCCCCCTTTCGCTGTAATGTGCGCCCCGCGCCGCACCGGAATCAGAGCCGCAGTTCCAGCCCCGCGGTGATGGACACGAAGTGGACAAGGTCCCCGCTCTCCACCTGCCACCCCCACTGGGCACCGGCGTTGAGGGCGACGGTCCCCCCGATCCCGTACAGGACCACCCTGAGCTCGGCGCCCAGGAGAATGAGCGGCTCGAATTCGCTCTTCCGCCCAGTGACAGGATAGGTCTCCCCGGCGAAGCCGCGAAACACGGTGTACTCGATGACGGTGTAGCTGCAGCCCCCGGCGATGATCGGTGAAATTTCCAGGAAATCGACATGGGAGTCCAGATAGTCGTAGCGGACCGTGACGAGCATGGGCACCATCTCGAGGCTCTGTGACTGGAAATGGTCCGGATCGAAGGAGAAGTAGCCCGACTGCAGGCCGACGGCGAGATGATCGATACCGCAGTGGCGCAGGGCCACTGAGAGGGTGGCCCCGTATCCGGTATCGAACATCTCCCCCAGGGTGCCGCAGGGGACGATGAAGTGCCCCCGCGCGGTGATATCGAAGGTGGGATTGGACTCCACCAGATGCCGGGGGACCGCTCCCCCCTCAAGGGCATAGAGGCTTCCCGCGGCGGTCCCGGAGGCCAGAAAGGCGATGCACGCCGCCGCCATTGTGCGGCGGATACAGCCCCCACTCATCGCGCCGCAGTCCCGTGTGTGCTCTTCATCGCGTATCACCCCTACTGTGTGTCTTCGGGCACCCCTGCCGCTACGGGACAGGGGAGGATAACGATCATGCCTACCGACTAATGGCACATAACATCGGCATTACGCATCAGTATCCACAAAAGAGCGCATATGTCAATGTATTTTTACCACATAACGCCATCCCTGCACCGCCTGCCGGTCCGTTGGACGGGGGACCCTGCACGCCAAGCCCCCCGTATGCGCTTTCCGGCAGTATCCCTTCGTACGGTCATCATGTATTCCCGCACCATATAGTGCTTTACAAATCCCCCGTAACCCTGTTCCATCGGACAGTGATCGTCTGCCGTCATCACCGTCCGCTGCCGTGAAGAGGACAACGGTCTGCCCCCAGGGGGAGGGCATCACTCCCCGGCACCGTGAAGTGACGGCAAATGCGCCGTTGTACGGTTCAATCCAAGAATGAGAGGTGCGCATCATGGCGAAGCATATCCTGTCCTGGATCTGCCTGATCCTGTTCCTGGCGGCCCTTCAGTGCGGCCCGTCCCGGCAGCAGGGGGAGACGGCGGCGCAGAAGGCCGTCTCCATCCAATTCCGGCTGATCGACGAATCCGTGAAGCGCGGCGAGCCCCTCATGGTCCTGAAGGGGACAGAGGACAGGTACCGGGTGGCCGAAAGGGTCCTCCTCGACGAGAGGGACATCGAAAGCGTGAGCGTCCGCAGGCCCCCGCGTGACCGGTACCGGATCAGCATCACCCTGGGGCCAGGGGGGAGGGAAAAGCTGTCACGGACCACCGCACGCGCCATCGGCAGAAAGCTGGGCATCGTCATCGACAACGAGCTCATCAGCGTGCCCATCATCCGGGAGCCCATCACCGGTACCGGGCTCCTCATAACGGGGGCCATCACCGATGAGGAGGCGGAACGGATCAGGAAGGCCTTCAGCCGGCCCCGCTGAGGTGAAGTGAGGGGAAGGCACCATACCGTCATGAAGCCATTCTCATGGCTCCCTGCCTCACCTGCTGCTAAGACGAATGGAATTGAAATTCAACCCGGAGACACAGAGCACACTGAGGCGAAGCGATCTGCATATCCGGCGTTTACAACGAGGATTGTTGACATGAAGAAGGGCGCGATCCCGAGGGGTATGTACTCCGCGCTCTCTACGCCTCTGTGGTTATCCACCTGTTTATACAAGATTCCACTTCAGAGGACGCAGGGTCCCTCTCCTGCTGATTTCACCGGGTCACGAATGCCGGATATAGAGTGTTGTTCACCGCGGAAAGGGTTTCATCCCGCCGGGGGGCCATCGGCAACGCATGATACAGGCGTACAACAGCCATTAGCAGGTTGAAACGGAGCTGAAACGGAGACGGAGGCGTTCAAGCTGAAATGCAAATGCGCTCCATGGTCTCCCCGGAGCGCCGCGGATTCCAGGGCCGCGGGGATGTTCTCTTTCATGTACCGGGAGATGAAAAGGTTGTAGCCGCTCATGGGTAGCCATCGCGCCTGCCGGTTCCATCGTACTTTTTCCTCCCGGGGCAATCCCTGCCAGGCCCGCACCGCGTCGCCGAAGGTCCCGCGGATTGCCCGCTGTGCCCCGGTGTCGGGATTGGCCGGCGTCACATAGGGCCTGGCGTATTCCCTGCCGTACCTGCTGTAGAAGACGACATCGCCGAGCACTCCGTGAAGGGTTTTCAGGTACGATGCGAGCGCGATTCTGGCCATGGGGGTCCTCCCGTGAAGTGGATTTCTATTTTATAGAATGGAATCGAGGGGAAAAGAAGGAATAAAAAATGCCACGCCATGGCCGGAAAAGTAAAATTACCGAGGGGCATCGGCAGCAAGGGGAATGGGCCGTAACGGATCGCATCGGCCGCCGCCCCGTGCATGAACGTCGCCGCAGTGCCGGCCACAGATCTCACTTGAAAAAAAAAGTGGAAAATACGGATAACAGTTCGGGGTCTCGACGTCGGCAAACCGTCCATGAGCGACCGATGGCTTCGGAACCGCTCCCGCAGGCGTTCAACGGAAATGGTGATCTCGCAACGCGGCCAAGGAGCTGGGGGGGGGTGTTCGCAGTGTTACTCCACTGCGATAACGCTTTACCGCTGACACAGGACGTCGATACCGGAGTGTAATTATACCGGGTTTCTCTATTAATATAGGAAATAATATGATATATAGTACATTAAAGAAATCGAGACAAGGGATGATTAATCTCAAGAAATCATTGTCACGAATGTAAACTTTTTATATAATGATTCATATAATATACTATATGAATGTTTTTTTTGTAACCTCTCTCGATTTTTGATATATCTAATAGTACCCTTTTTTACATTACCGAAGCACCCAAGGAGGCGTCAAATGTATCGTTTCAAGAATATACTTATACCCGTTGATACTATTGCGGTAAAGGCTGAAGATATGAAATATGCCGACACCATTTCCAGACTTGCACAGAGCAAGAAAGCGTATTTCTTACATATCACCCCGAGCCTTGACGTTCCCGAGGAGATACGGAATCTCTATCCCGAAATAATCGAGCCCGTGGATGAATTCGCCGAGAAGAAACTCTGTGAAGATGTGTGCGACATATTCTCAGGCAACGGCAGGGTGGACGTTCAGGCGAGCATTGTCGAAGGCAATCCAATGGACCAGCTTCTGTCCATGGTGGTGCGCAAGGATATCGACCTGGTGATGATTCAGCCCGGCAAGGGGGGCGACGAGTATTTCAGGAGCCTTCCCGAGAAGCTGGCCCGAAAGGCCCCGTGCTCGGTGCTCATAGTCCCCGAAGGGTTTCAGCTTTCAACCTATTCGAAGATACTCGTTCCATTGGATTTTTCCGAAGATTCGAAAAACGCCATTGATGTGGCACTGGCCTTCGCGAAGGCAGAATCGCTTCAGTCAATCACGGCTGTCAATGTATACAGGGTCCCCACGGGATATCACAAGAGCGGAAAAAGCTACGAGGAATTCGCGGAGATAATGAAACGAAATGCTGAAAAGCAGTTCAATGTGTTTATTGAGAAATTTGATACCGGTTCCGTCACCGTGGAACCCCTCTTTGTCCTCAATGACAGCGTGGTGAAAGGCATAAAAGAGGCCATGAAAACCACGTCTGCCGATCTAGTGATCATGAGCACGCGCGGCAGAGCCTCAGGAGCTTCTGTCATATTGTCAAGCTACACAGAAAAGATTATCAATGACAGCACGGTTCCAGTGCTGGCGGTGAAGAAAAAAGGCGCAGGCCTGAATTTTATAAAGGCCCTGCTGGAAATCTGAGTCTGAGAAAGGAGAGAGACCATGAAACTATTAGAAAAAATATTACTCCCCGTAGATTTTACGGAAAGCTCGGAAAGGGCGGTTGCTCATGCCATTGAAGCGGCGCGCACTTTCAAATCTAACATATACATGATTCATGTGATTCCCGAACTCAACATCAAAGGTATCCCCATGGATATGGTGAGGGATAATGTGAAAAAGAAGTTGAGCGAGACAGCCTCTGTAATAACGAAGGCAGGCATTGGCGTTCGTGATACGCTGGTTGCCGAGGGCAATATTGTTGAAAAAATACTTTCGGCCGCCGATTTTCACGATGTCAACGTTATCATAAGTGGCTCCGCGTCTTCAGAAAAGGGCACGTCACTGGGAACAACAGCAGGCAAGCTCATCAGAAAGTCATCCAAACCGGTCTGGATCGTGAAGGGCGGCGGGGAAAGTGCTTCATCAGGCATTCTGGCTCCCGTGGACTTTTCCAGCGCCTCGCGGAGAGCCCTGAAAAATGCCGTACACCTGGCACGCCACTTCCGCTCGCCTCTTCATGTATTGACAGTGGTGAAGAACATCAATTCTCTGTTACGCGGCATATTCAACACAACGGAAGAAAAACAGAAGGACTATGAAGAGTCAATTCGTGAAAGGTTTGATTCCTTTATTAGTGAATTTGATTTTACCGGAGTAGAAGTGAAAAAGAGCGTTGTAAGCGGCAAACCTCATGAGGAAATCCTGAAATATATCGCCGCCAATACAATCGGCCTCACCGTCCTTGGCTCCATCGGCGACTCAAAGGACAGTTACACCCTCATAGGTTCTGTTGCCGAAAAGGTTATACGTGAAGTCCCCTGTTCAGTAATCACGGTGAAGTCGGAAGATCCCATTTACCTCAAGATGGAAGCGGAGATGCACGACATCGAGGTCTGCACAATTCAGGGCAACGACCTTCTGAAGAACGGCATGCCCCAGGAGGCCCTGAATCACTTCAGGCATTGCCTCAACATTGATCCGCTTTACACGAAGGCATGGGACAATATGGCAGAGGCATACAAACGGCTGGGCGATGAGAATGCGGCCAATGAGGCCAGGAGCAGGTCAAAGGAGATCGAGGACAGGCTCTGGTCACGCAGGGTGGAAGCCGAAATAAGGGCCGATAAATACAAGAAATAAACCGTAACTTTGTTGAGCCGGGCCTTCAGGGGCCCGGCTTTTTCCTGACCTCATATTCATAGCCCATATCCGGCGGGGTATAACTAAAAGGGTGCGGTGACAATGGTATAAAACTATGGAAACTTTACTGAACGAGCACTGGCATCATCTGCCCGAAGAAGAATTATTGCATCTTTTCAAGAGCGACAGGGAAAAGGGGCTGGATTCCTTTGAGGTCAAGCACCGACGGGAACATTTCGGGCCCAACATGTTGACGGCGAAAAAAAAACAGAATCCCCTTGTCCGTTTTCTGCTGCAGTTCCATCAGCCACTGGTGTATATTCTGCTTGCCGCCTCAATCATCACTCTCGTGCTTGGCGAGTATATCGATTCAGCGGTCATTTTTGCCGTTATCTTCGTGAATGCCATAGTGGGATTTTTACAGGAATCAAAGGCGATCGAGGCCCTTGAGGCTCTTTCGAAAAGCCTCAAGACCGAGTCAACGGTGATACGAAGCGGCGTAAAAACCGGAATCGGTTCCGAGGAAATAGTCCCCGGCGATATCGTCCTTTTAAAGTCCGGCGACAAGGTCCCCGCTGACATGCGGCTCCTGTACGCCCGTGACCTGAAGATCGACGAGTCCGTGCTTACCGGCGAGTCGCTTCCCATAGAAAAAAGGACGAGCGTTCTGGGTGACGGCGTGATACTGGCCGAGCGGCACAACATGGCATACTCTTCCACGCTGGTCACCTACGGCCAGGGAACAGGTCTCGTGGTCGGTACGGGCGACAGGACCGAGGTCGGGAAGATATCGGAGCTGCTGAACAGGGTTGAAAGTATCGATACACCGTTGACGCAGAAAATTTCCCATTTCAGCCACATTCTCCTGTACGTAATACTGGGCATGGCCGTCATTACCTTCGCCGTGGGCCTCTTGCGCGGCCAGGATCCAGTAGAAATGTTTCTTGCTGCAGTTGCCCTTGCAGTGGGGGCCATCCCCGAAGGGCTTCCGGCCGCTCTGACAATAATACTGGCAATCGGCGTCTCGCGCATGGCGAAAAGAAATGCCATTATCCGCAAACCTCCCGCCGTGGAGACACTGGGGAGCACAATGGTTATTTGCACCGACAAGACGGGCACCATAACGGAAAACCAGATGACCGTCACCTCCATTGTCGCCGGGGGTTCGTCCTACGAGGTTACCGGAACGGGCTATAAGCCCGAAGGCAAAATCATGTCAGGACCGGAAAAGGCAGACCCGCTGCGCAATGCGGCCATGAAAGAAACACTAACTGCGGGTCTTCTTTGCAATGACAGTACACTGTCATATGAGGGCGAGCGCTGGGACATCAAGGGCGATCCGACTGAAGGCGCCCTGCTGGTATCGTACGCCAAAAGCGGATTGCCGGAAGAACCAGCAGAAGCCAAAGCCCGACGGGACACCATACCCTTCGAGTCGGAGTACCAGTACATGGCAACCCTTCATGAATCTTCGGGAGGTGCCATGCTCTCCTATGCCAAGGGCGCGGTTGAGGTGATGCTCGAAAAATGTTCCGCCGTAATGAATGCCGACGGGAGCACTTCGCCCCTGGACAAGAATGAGGTCATCGCCGGCGTGGAGTCCCTTGCCGGCAGGGGTCTGCGCGTCCTGGGATTCGCAAAAAAGGAATTCCCCTCGTCCCAGACGTCCCTTGACCATGAAGACCTGGCAGACGGCATGGTTTTTCTCGGTATCCAGGCTATGTTCGACCCGCCACGCAAAGAGGCGATTGAAGCAATCAAGGCCTGCCACTCAGCAGGCATACGGGTGAAGATGATAACCGGAGACCACGCGATTACCGCCAAGGCAATAGCAGACCTTATAAACCTGGACTGCAGCGGCAGTGCCTGCGTTCACGATACCGTAACAGGATCGGAACTCGCGATGATGACAGATGAAGAGATAAAAAGGATACTCGATGAAAGAGCCGTATTCGCCAGGGTGACGCCGGAGCAGAAACTCAGGCTCGTGGAAGCTCTTCAGGCCACGGGAAATGTGGCCGCCATGACCGGTGATGGGGTTAACGACGCACCTGCCCTGAAACAGGCCAATATCGGAATATCAATGGGCATTACCGGTACAGAGGTCGCCAAGGAGGCTGCCGACATGGTTCTGACCGATGACAACTTCGCCACTATCGTTGCAGCCGTAGAAGAGGGGAGGGCCGTCTTCGATAACATCAAGAAGTTTATCGTCTGGACACTGCCAACGAATCTCGGCGAGGGTCTGGTTATACTCGCGGCCATTATGGCGGGCGTGGCACTCCCTGTTTTACCCATACACGTCCTGTGGATTAACATGTCAACCGCGCTTCTTCTGGGGCTCATGCTTGCCTTTGAGATCAAGGAGCCGGGACTGATGAACAGAAAGCCCCGCGACCCCGAACAGCCGCTGCTCACGCCTTACCTTTTGGTGAGAATTGTGCTCGTGGCCAGCCTCATGCTCGGCGGTGCCTTCGGCTTTTATGAGTGGGCGCTTCAAAACGATTTTTCCATGGAGCAGGCACGCACAACGGCGGTCAATGTCTTTGTGGTGATCGAGATACTATATCTCTTCAATTCCCGTTCTTTGAAAAAACCCCTGAGAGAAATCGGATTTTTCAGCAATCCCTCCGTTTTTCTCGGTTCGGGGATCATGCTGGTGCTGCAGCTTCTGTTTACTTATGCTGGGCCCGTTAATGTAATATTTCAGACTGCACCCATCCCCGCATGGTTCTGGGGTGTCATTGTTGCCTATTCTCTTGTGGTGTACGGTGTGGTGAATATTCACAAACGCTTTTCCAAAGATTGATATGGCAGCAACAATACAGGCGCGGGATATGATAATAGACGGCGGCTTGTTTATGATGAATTGCCGCGTATGGGGAACTGATACAGAATCTATGTTATCCTGGATACAATGTGATCTTGCCATAAAAACTGACACAGTATTGAGTAACAGTATGATCGATTCCCAAATGAAATATTCCAAGGAAGGTCAAAAAAATATTCGATTATTCAGACCTTCCAACAATTAACGGTTTTATTGATGACAACGTGATATTCACGCCCGTCCGCCTCCGAAATCATCCGTGTTTCGTCGGCGGCCCGTCGGCTTCCTGCCTCCCGCTCTCGTTGAATATCACGTTGTTGACTCCTATCACGTTCAAATTCAATCTAAACAGTCATTACTGCCGCCTTTTTTTACGAGAATCCACTTGATCATTTCGAATATGTTCTCGCGTGATCGGAGCCTTTCCAGAAAGATCCGAAACCGCAAGTCCATCGTCTCGTCAGGCACCGTCTCGGTCAGTATATCAATTCCAGGGAACCGCTGAAACGACAACCGGCCATACAGCGCTCCCCCAACTCCGGGATCGCTCAAATCGTACCATTGCGATAGAAAATGCTTTGTGCGCCTCAACATGAGATTGTTCCGTTTCCGGCCTGCTTCTTTCTAATCATACTACGGCGCTATAATCAATGACAGCGGTTCCCAGGGGATCACCTTGACCTTGACACCATGGCCCTCCCCGCATACGGCAAGGGAAGGCGTTACACTTCAGTATCATTACAGAATATACTGTATGAAGGGAATGCTATTGCATATACATTTTGTATTGTACCGGTTTGCCGTCCTTCTCGATGTACCACCAGTTGCCGATCGGATTCTTCGGGTTCTTGTTATAATTGATGCCGCCGATTTTAAAATTACTGTCAATCAGGTATCGCAAGGTCACCGATAGGCTTTCGGCAGGATTGAGCTCCTTCACCTTGTCCTGCAGCATCCTCGAGGTGTCCATGATGTGATCATCGTGCCCGTCCCACATGACCCATGCGGGATAACCCGTTGTTTTAGCGTTGAGGTATCCGCCTATCATGATGCTGTCGAGGTCAACGCGCTGTGTGCGTTTTGATATGTTTTTTATGGTCACATCGGCGTCGACCGCCTTGCGTCCGTAATTCCTCTGGTAGCTCTCCTGCAGAAGCGCCCCCGGGGAGTATACCTCGTGGACATTGAACAGCAGACTGCCGTCGCTGAAGGAGGGGATGTTCGTCTGGATCACGCTCTTTTCCATACTGAAGGAGGCGCAGCGCAGCTGCAGTCCCGAGAGAAAGACCAGGCAGAGAAGGCCTGCGGTACATGCCGAACATTTTTTCATGTCAATCCTCCTGTAATGAATAATCGTGTGATACACGGCTCCATTGCGCGTACATTGTAAAAGTTTCTCCAATTCTATTAAAATTCAAGATTAAAAGATAGAAAAAATTTTGCATATGTCATTGTGTCGTATCAGCATTATGGCATTCACACAAAGCGCTGAAGGGATAAAAAGATAAACGACGCCGACCTTCTGGACCGCCAGATCGACCACCTGGTATACCAACTCTACGGCCTTACCGACGAGGAGATAGGGATCGTTGAGGGGACAACCGGGGCATACAATACATTGAGTACTGTTATGGCATAAAGGCTGGTTCCATTGGAATTCATAATCCGGTGCGACGAATCGGATTGTGATAAAGGACTCAGCAAGAATTGTGGAAAGAGCATGAGCGGCGATGCCTTCACACGACATGCCCCCGCTGTGATCGGGGAACGTACCATCGATACAGGGCATATCTAGATGGTGATGGCCAAACCGGAAATGGCCCTGCCGGATCCCCGCATGGGCGCGAAGACCGACGCATGACACGCCATTTCCGGATCACCGCGGGAAAAATCCCGCCCTCGGGACAAATATGGTTGACAGAATCCCGGAAGCGGAGCCTATGGTGTGCATCAAACTGTTAGGAGCATTGATGACCGTTTTTGTACAAAGGATGTCCTGATCGGGATTGACTTCGGTACACGATTTCAACGTTTCGCATTTCTTCCGTTTTCAATCCGCCAGCACCATCCACCGGAATCACTCCGGCCTCACGACCAGGACATCGCAGCCTTGCGCGGATTACGTCGTGCCGTAATCCCTTGTGCCGTTGTACCATACCATACAAGCGGGGAACTACGCATGTCCAGATCACATATAACAGTACAGAACCAGAACGAGGTATTCGTCTGCGGCCACTGCGGCCTCACCGTACCGCTTCCTGAAGCGGGCACGGCGCACCGGAACCACTGCCCCCGGTGCCTCTGGAGCCGCCACGTGGACCTCAGGACCGGCGACCGCATGTCGGTCTGCCGGGGGATGATGGAACCGGCCGGCATATGGGTGCGGGAGGGGAACGAATGGGCGCTCATACACCGGTGCATGAAATGCGGCGTCCTCAGGGCAAACCGCATCGCCGGCGACGACGACGAGGCGCTCCTCTTCTCACTGGCCCTGCGGCCGCTCCTCCTGCTCCCCTTCCCTGCCGAGCTCGCCCTGGGAAGGCTTCTGCCGGGCGGCGGGAGGGCCTCATGAACCTGAAGGAACTGGGATTCGACGCCTTCTTCCGGGAGGACCTGGCCTCCTCGGGTGCCGGGGGGCTCGAGCCGGGGCGCGTGGTCTTCGAATCGCGCAACCGCTACACCGTCGAGACCGAGGGGGGACCGCGGGAGGCGGCAGTCTCGGGGCGCTTCGAGTACACGGCCGCCGCCAGGTCCGAGTACCCGGCGGTGGGGGACTGGGTGGCCCTGCGGCCGGTCGAGGAGAAGGAAACCATCCGGGTCATCGAGCGGGTCCTGCGAAGAAGGACCTGCCTGTCCCGCCGCTCGCCCGGAAGGGGGGCCGACGAACAGGTGATCGCCGCCAACATCGACATCCTCTGCGTGGTCTGCGGCCTCGACGGGGGGAGGAACTTCAACCCCCGCGGGATCGAGCGCTACCTGGTCATGGCCGCCGCGAGCGGCGCCAGGCCGGTGCTGGCGCTGAACAAGGCGGACCTCTGCGAAAACCCGGAGGACGCGCTGCTCACGGCCCGGTCCGTGGCCGGGGATGCGCCGGTGTATCTCCTGAGCGCCAAAACGCGCCGGGGGATCGGGGAGCTGTCGGGCATCCTCCTCCCCGGCGTGACCGCCGCCTTCACCGGTCCCTCCGGCGTGGGCAAGTCCGCGCTGATCAACGCCCTCCTGGGTGCGGAGGCGGTACGCACCGGCGCCACCAGGGCCGACGACATGCGGGGGCGCCACACCACCACCCACCGGGAGCTCTTCCCGCTCCCCGGCGGCGGGCTGGTGATAGACACGCCGGGGCTCCGGGAGCTCCAGGCCTGGGGGGACGGAAACACCGCCGATGACGCCTTCGCCGACATCGCCGCGGCCGCCGTCTCGTGCCGCTTCCGCGACTGCACGCACCGGGACGAGCCGGGCTGCGCGGTGCTGGCCCTGCTCCGTGAGGGGAGGCTGGAGCAGGAGCGCTACCAGAACTACATCACCGTCAGGAAGGAGCTGGAATACCTGAGCTCCCTGCAGGACGAACGGGGCCGGCGGGAGAGGAAGGCCAGCGAGAAGGAGCTGTCGCGCCTCATCAAGAGGTACAACAGGGACCGTGAATAGGCCGGTCACCGCGGCTTTGCGGCGGCGATGTTGACCCGCGCCGAGGAGACGGAGAGGACGTGATTGTTCCTGGCAAGGTATGTGCGTATAAACAGGTCCCTGAACCCGTCCTTTCTGTCATCGGGGAGGCGGGTCATGAAGGGGACCATGGGGGCCGACTCGAAATAGTTGGAAAGCTCATGCAGGTCCCTGAACATGTAATTGTGCACGTACCGCTCCACCGTGATGCCAGTGAAACCGCTCCCGGCGAGGAGATCGGCGTTCTCCTCCCTCGTCAGGAAGCGCCAGGGCCATTCAGCGTTCCGGTAGTACGGCCAGTACTCCTCCACCTGGAGCACCGCGCGGATCGTATCCACCAGGGCGCTGGGCTCCCTGAGGCCGGTCTGGACGATGATGCGTCCCCCCGGCTTCAGCGACCGGAATATCAGGCGGTACATGGCCTGCAGGTCCCGAATCCAGTGGATGGCCGAGTTCGAGAAGAGGGCGTCGAAATCGTCCCGGTACTCCATCTCCAGGGCGTCCATGTTCACCACGTCCACGTTTGTCACGCCCAGCCGCTCGATGTTCTGCCTTGCCAGCGCGGCCATCTCGGAGGAGACCTCGATGCCGGTCACATGGCCGGAGGGGAGCCGCCGAGCCAGCTCGATGGTCAGGAGCCCGTTGCCGCACCCCAGGTCGAGGATGCGCTCATGGCCCAGGGGCCCCAGCTTTTCAATGGCCCGCAGGCCCAGCTGGAACTGAAGCGAGGAGCTCCCCTGGTAGAGCTCGGCGTTCCATTGCAGTGTCTTGTGTTCCACCGGTGTACCTGTCGTATCGCCGACGCATCGCGTCGATCGGGGATCGAGGAATACCACAGGCATCGACGCCCGCGGCCGGTATTCCGGCGGCGCGCTTCGCGGGAAAATGGTGCTTGTGGTATTCAGGCAGTTATTGTATGGCAGGACGGGGCGGACATCAAGCGAAAAAGAAAAAAATTCGCGGGGGCCGGCGTCCCGGCCCGGAAACCTATTCATGGAGGGGCGTCGTGAAGATCGACAGGCTTTTCGCCATCGTCATGCTCATCATCAACCGCAGGAGGGTGAGCGCCGACGAGCTGGCCCGGTACTTCGAGGTATCGGTGCGCACCATCTACCGGGACATCGACTCCATCAACATGGCGGGGATCCCCATCACCGCCTACCCCGGCAAGCACGGGGGCTTCGAGATCATGGACACCTACAAGATCGACCGCCACCTGCTGACGCCGGACGAGATCTTCTCCATCGTCACGGCCCTCAAGGGAATCGGGAGGAGCGTGAACGGCACCGGGGCCGTGGGGACCGCGGAGAAGCTGAAGACCCTCCTCCCCGAGGAGGAAAAGCGGCGGCTCGCCAGGAGGGAGGAGACCCTCATCATCGATCCCTCCCCGTGGATGTACGGCGGCCACCACAGGGAGAAGGTGGAATCGCTCAGGGAGGCCATCGAAGAGAACAGGGTGATCGCCTTCACCTACACCGGCAACAATGCCGTCACCCTGGAGCGGCGCGCGGAGCCCATGACCCTCATGCTCAAGGGGAACGCCTGGTACCTCTTCGGCTACTGCCGCCTCCGCGAGGACTTCCGCCTCTTCCGCGTGTCGCGCATGAAGGATATCGCCGATACCGGGGAGCGCTTCGACCGCCGGCCCCAGGGGTACGATCCCGGGGGATGGGAGGAGTTCCGCGGGGACAGGCCGATGCTGGAGCTGACGCTCCGCTTCCGCCCGGCCGCCGCGGCGCGGGTGGAGGACTTCTACCGCCGCGAGCAGATCGAGCGGCAGGAGGACGGCTCGCTCCTGGTGCGCGCGGCCTACCCGGAGGACGAGTGGGTCTACGGGACCCTGCTGAGCTTCGGGACCGACGTGGAGGTCCTGGAGCCGAAGCGGCTGCGCGGGCTGATGCGGCGGCGGGCACGGGAGATTCAGGCGATCTACGAAAAAAACGAGCCCCCGGAAAAACCCTGACATACACCTGTCAGGGTTCAATCGGTATCTTCCCATCATACCGATGGCCGTAACGCGTTGCCGTATTCGCTTCAAGACCCCTCTCCCGACCTGAACTATCAGGATGGAAGGGGAACCATACTTCAGGACCGCGCTGCCGGCCGGCGGAATCCACCGCACAAGGAGAATCATCGTGAACACCATCATCAGCTACTGCGGGCTCACCTGCAGCGGATGCCCCGCATTCATCGCCACGGCGAACGACGACGACGACGCCAGGGAGAAAATCGCCAGGGAATGGTCGGCCCAATACCACTCGGACATCAAGCCGCAGGACATTCACTGCAGGGGGTGCCTGAACGAGGAGGGGCGGATCTTCGGCTACTGCGCGATCTGCGAGATCAGGAAGTGCGGGAGGGAGCGGAGGGTGGCGAACTGCGCCTCCTGCGGCGATTACCCCTGCGGGAAGCTGGGCGAGTTCTTCACCCACGCCCCCCAGGCCAGGGAGACCCTGGAGTCGCTCAGGAAATAGCGGCGCCCGGCGCCGCGTCAGCGGCGAAGGAACCGGAAGGAGCAGCGGTCGTCCCCCCGGGGGAAGGATCTCTTGATCTCCATGGAGATCGAGGGGTCCAGGCTTCGCACGGCGTTGGCGAAGATCGCGTCATCCACCCTCTCGCAGGGGACGAGTCCCTCCCTGCCGGCGCGCTTCAGGTTTTCCCACCAGGGGCATCGGCGCACCTCCATGATGAGCTCGTCGCCCCCCCTGATCTCCCCTGAGCACTCGGTGCCGTCGACGCGGCAGAGGGTGCGGAGGAACAGCCAGACCAGCTCCATGCCGGGCCGCTCACCCGGTGCCGGGGAGATCCCGGCCCGCTTCAGCAGCCGCCTCAGGAAGATCAGGGCGTACCGGCGCCACACCTCCAGGTCAGCCTCCAGGGCGGCCTCGAAGCCGCAGCGCCGCTCCGCCTCCAGGAACCAGAGGCCGTCGACGGCGATGAGGGCCTCCTTCCTCATTTCATCGAGCTCCTCCCCGGTCAACTCCACTGAATGCTCCTCCACTGTTTCATTCCGAGGCCGCCGTGGCCGCAGCGTGGTGCGGGATCAAAATGACACCGTCTCCCCCAGGAAGAAGGATCCACCGGCATCACAGCAGCGGGGAATCACTGCTCCTGTTCCATCTTTAGTATGACCGGATACTTCGCCGCCCCCGAGGCGCCGGGGGTGTCGACGATCGCCCGCTCCACGGCGATGCCGGCGACGGTGCCGTCGGGACGGCGGGAGAGCTTCGCGGTGTAGTATACCCTGCCTCCCGAGGCCATCATCATGTAGACGTCGGTGCCGCTCACCACCCCCTCGATGTTGTAGGCCCCCATGGTCCCGACAAGGCGATCGCCGGTCTGCAGTATGGTGACGCCCCCCCAGCCGCCGGAAAAGGCGGAGCCGGAGTCCCACCGGCCGGTTATGTCGAAACCGGGGGTGGTCCGCTTCGAGTCGAGCCAATGCTGCACGGTACTCCTTACGGGCCCGCAGAACAGAAGCGGCACCATGGCGGCCACAACCGCGGCGGCAATGATTCTTTTCATGACAGGAGCCTCCGCTATGTATGGATGCCACAACTACTCCACTATGGCGGACGGATTGTCAAGCACGATACCTTCGGCCGTCGTCGCCGCGACACTGCAAAAAAAGGATTGAAATGTACGGGGCGCTCCGTATACTCAGAGCATCAGATAAGGGCCGTACCGGGCCCGAGAGGAGTTATTTTGTCAAGGAAAAGAAGGAATCCATACGAGAGCGCCAAGCGCCAGAAGGAGCTGGAGCGCAAGAAGAAAAAGGAGCTGAAAAAGGAACAGAGGCTGCACAGGAGCGAGGAGTCCCAGGAGGGCCCCGACGAGGAGCAAGGGGGAGAGGAGACAGAATAGGGGACCCGGCTCTACGCCCCGTCAGCCCCACACCTGCCCAGACACGCCCGCCGCGCTCCGGTGAAGGATACCGCGGCGGGGTGAGCACCGTACTCACTTCGAATCGATCGTATCAGTCCCGGCCTACCGGGCGGCTCCGGCAGTGAGGGAATTTTCTATGGCCTTGAGGAGCGCCTTGCGGGGGGTGGTGGCCCCGGTGACGGCGTACCCTGGTCTTCACCCGGCAGGTGAAGGAACCGTAGGTGAAGGCCCCCTCATGGTCACCGTCCCGCACCTTCGAGAGGTCCACCTGTCCGATCTCCATGGCACGGACGGCCCTGACGCCATCGTCACCGAAAAGGCATTCCCCGGGTGCGGAAGGGCATTGGAATGATGCGCCGGTACGGCGGCGAGGTGAAGGAATGGAAAAGAAGCCAGCATATGACCGGATCAAATACTTTCTGCTCCCGGTGTACGACGAGGTGACCCTCTTCCTGCACGGCATGATCGGCCTGCTCTACCTGCTCTTCAACATCCGCCCCCTGGCCTCGGACTTCGTGCGGAACCTCTCACTGCTCGGGGGAGGGGAGATAGTCCGGGACTGCCTGTTGGCGCTGGCCGTGCTCTCCGTGGTCTGCCTGCCGATCTATCACGCCTTCGCGAAGCGGAAGAAATGGGGATGGGAGAAGATGCTGATGGTCGGGGTCATCACGGTGATGAACTTCATCGTGGCCTGGAACGTCTTCGACTACGTGAAGGGGGTCGGCACGGCATGGGACCTGGTAATCCCGCTGATAAACGCCCTCCAGTCCAGCTTCTTCCTGCTGCTCCCGCGGAAAAGCAGGATCGCCTGGGGGAGCGTCTCCGAGGAGAACGCGCCCCTGGGCGAGGTGGTCACCAGCGGAATACTCGTGGTGATGATCTTCGTCCTCTACCGGACCGTGCTGAAGACCCACTGGTCCATCGTCATCTCCTCCTGCATCTTCTACGCCGCCACGGTGAACCGGCTGGTGTTCATCGCGGTGAGATCCTTGAAAGGACGGCGGGCCTAGCACTGCCGTGGGCCGCCGGCGAGGTGTGCCCGCGGAAAGCCCCCGCCGGCGCGATTTGTTCTTGCAATTGACGCCTCATGCAAATAATGTGCAAAAGAATCGTCAATGTCGGATTTACCGAAGGCCGGAAAAATCCCATGAGTGAAAACGCCCGCAACGGCATCCGCCGAAGCATCACCCCGCCGCATATCAAGAACCACACCTGTACCCTGAAAACCGTGCCGCACCGATCGGATATACACAAAGACCGCGAGGCGCCGGGTCCGTTCCAGGAACGCCCGCGGTATGAGAATAACGCTTCACTAAAACACACACAGCATCAACAAGGAGTCGATCATGAGCAACAACAACCTGGCCAATCCCGCCCCCCTGGGGCTCATGGGATTCGGCATGACAACCATCCTTCTCAACATCCACAACGCGGGCTTCTACCCGCTGGACACCATGATACTCGCCATGGGCTTCTTCTACGGGGGGCTCGCGCAGATCATCGCGGGGATCATGGAGTTTAAAAAGGGGAACACCTTCGGGGTTGTGGCCTTCACCTCCTACGGCCTCTTCTGGCAGACCCTGGTCTTCCTGCTCATCGTCCCCAACACGCCGCTCTGGACGGCGCGCCCCTCCGAACCGGCGATGATCATGTATTTCTTCTGCTGGGGCGTCTTCACCCTGGGTCTCTTCTTCGGCACCCTGAAGGGGAACCGGGGGACGCAGGTGGTGTTCCTGACCCTCTTCATCCTGTTCTTCCTGCTGGCCATCCGCGACATAACCAAGGATCCCACCATCGCCGCCATTACCGGCTGGGAGGGGATCTTCTGCGGCGCCAGCGCCTTCTACGTTGCTATCGCCGAGGTGTTGAACGAGAAATTCGGCAGGACGGTGCTCCCCCTGGGAGAGCCGAAGGCCTGACGGTCCGATCCGATCGATGCGCTTCCCCGGGGCGACGAGGCAACTCGCCGCCCCGGTCGCATAGCAGTCCGCATGGCGATTTTCGCCGGCCGGCACCGGTTTCCGCATAACAAGAAAACCAAATAGTGACGCATATAGACGAAAATTCAGTTGACAACCTCCGTTTGCATTGTATCGTATCTCACCATATACAAAGCCGTACCATATCTCAGCACACGACAGCATGATGTACATGACGGTGCCCGGGTTTCCAGGGAGGGTGACATTTGTGCGCTTCCGTCAGAGCCCCTTCCGCGGCGTGCGGTTCCCTGTACCCCATGCAGCACCCGGCGCATCGGCAACATTCCAAGGAGGATGTCATGGAGACCACCATCAATCGCGCAGTGCTCGTATCGGGCGCATCGACCGGTATCGGCAGGGCCACCTCGATCTACCTGCGGCGGCTCGGATTCCACGTGTTCGCCGGCGAGATAAAGCTCTCGGCCCTCACCGCCGAGGCCGGCCCGCACCTTGTTCCGATACACCTCGACATCACCAATCAGCGCCATATCGACAGGGCAGTCCGCACGGTCAGGGCATGGATCGCCAAGACAGGCGGGCAGCTCGTCGGGCTGGTGAACAACGCGGGGATTGCGGTTTCCGGCCCGGTGGAATTCGTACCGATCGACGAGATGCGCCGTCAGTTCGAGGTAAATTTCCTGGGGCATCTCGCCATGATTCAGGCGTTTTTGCCGCTGCTGCGCCAGAGCAGGGGACGCATCGTCAACGTGGGCTCCATGGCCGGCGAGGCGCCCTTCCCGTTTCTATCCCCCTACTGCGCCTCGAAGTACGCGATACGGGCCCTCACCGACAGCCTGCGGGTGGAGCTCGAGCCGTACGACATACAGCTCACCTTGATCGAGCCGGGCTTCGTGAAGACGGAATTCGTCAACACCTCGGTGACCACCGGTACGCGGCTCTTCGACACAATGCCTGCCGAAGCGGAACGCATGTACGGCGACGCCTTCCGTTCCGTGATCCAGAATTTTGAGATACTGGCCAGGAAGGGCTTCACGGCCGATACAGTCGCCAGGGCCATCGCCCGCAATCTCACGGCGCGCCGGCCGCGCAGGTCCCAGGTCGTCGGTTTCGACGCGAAGTTCCTGATCTTCATGCGGTCGATCTCGGCATCGTTGGGGGACAATCTCGTCAAGCTCCAGATGGGCCTGAGACGGATATACGCCGCGAAGGCGGCGGAGAGTCGGCGCCGCCAGTAACCGCAGCCGGCGCAACCCGGCGCTCCGGCGACGACCGGGGCCTCCACACCGCCGGTACCGATGCGGAGCGGGGACCGGTGCCGGCGCGTTACTGCAGCTTGAAGAAATCTATCTCCCGCTTCAATTTCTGAGAGTTGTCGGCGATGTTTTCCGATATCGACGACAATTCCTCGCTGGAGGCGGAGTTGTTCTGGGTCGCGGCGCTTATCTGGGAAACCGATTTGACTATCTCCGCGATGCCCGATTTCTGTTCGTCCATAGCCTGCATGATTGCATCCGCCCTGGCCAGGAAATCCTCGGCGTCGTTTTTCAACACCTCGTTTATCTCTATGTCCTGCTTCGTCAGCTCGCCGATCCGGTTCACCACCGCGCCGAAGGAGCGCAGGCCGTCGAAGATCTGTTCGATCTTAGCGATCGCCTCGCCCAGCGCCTGGAATGACTTCTCCATCCCCCCGCTGGTGGTCTTCACGATCTCGGATATGTTTTTCGTGTTCTCCCCCGCCTGCTCCGCAAGCTTGCCGATCTCGTCCGCCACCACGGCGAAGCCCTTGCCGTATTCGCCCGCCCTGGCGGCCTCTATGCTCGCGTTAAGGCTCAGGAGATTCGTCCGGTCGGATATCTCGTTGATGAGGCCGGTATAGTCGAGCATCTGCCCCGCATCCCGCGTGGCGGTCTGCATCAGCTTCATCGTATCGCTTATCCTCCCCTTGACCTCCTCTATGTTCCTATCCAGCCCGGTCTTTACCTGCATCGCCTGATCCATTTCCCTCCCCTCGTCGTTCACGATCCCGTAGAGCCGCTTGATGTTGTCGATGAGGACAAGGGTCCGCCCGTGCTGGTGCTCGATACTGCTGAATATAGACTCCCCCCCGGCCGAGATCTGCTCGAGGGAGGACATTATCTCCTCCACCGTGGCTGCCGTCTCAGAACTCTGCGACGCGAAGTTTTCGGCCGTTCCCGCCATCTCGCCGGCGGAGGTGTTGAGCTCGAATGACATGGCCTGGATCAGGGATACGACCTCGTGGATCCTGCGGAGCAGCCTGTTGATGTACACGCTCATGGAACCCAGTTCGTCGGTGGTGATCATGGGAACGAGATCCGACCCGATCTCGCCGCGGGCGATACCGTCCAGCGAGGTCTCCATGCTCGAGATCGTTTTCCGGGAAGATTTGGCGAAGAAATAGGCGGCGGTGCACGAGGTCGCAAGCATCAGGATCGACGTGAAGACGAAATGGAACACCAGGTTGTCGAGCCGCAGAAGCTGTAGGCTAATGAGCGTGCTGAAGATGATGAAGATTACCAGGGGGGGCAGCAGAACCGACACGACGACGAAGAGGATCCTGGGAAACATGCGGAGCGGCCGGTACTCGCTGCCGTCGATGATTACATTGGCGAGACGGGGGTCCTTCAGATACCGCGACAGCGATATCTCCGACTGGAAATAGTAAAAGGCCGCGGTCAGGGGGGTGCACATGAAGGTGCCGCAGGCTATCAGAAGCAATCTCATTCCGTCCACCTGGCCGTACAGGGCGAAGTAGGCCGCCGCAATCCCGACGCCGATGGGGAACCGTATAAAAATCGATATCCCCTCGCGCCCGGGATGGAGCAGCAGCCTCAGCTTTATCGACCTGCGCTCCTCTTCACCCATCGCCCCGGTGCCGTTCAATGCCCTGAAGGCGCCCTTGAGGTTGCGTATCCTGGCTATCAAACCGCCCGCGAGGGTCAGCAGGGATCCCAGGAGGGAGCCGACGAAAATGATAGGAAGGACAGAGAAATAATCGCAGGTAATTATCATGAAATAGGCCAGGAGCATCACCGGAAGCGCGTAGGCGAACAGCTCCAGAGACAAGGAGAGCCGGAGGATGGGACGATCATATGTTTTCAATTGAGACCTCGCAGATTGTAGTACCTTTCCATACATGAATCGATGCATTGATCATGCATGCCAGAGACAAGAAAACCACCTCCCGACAATGCCGCAGGCGCTCACCCCTGCTCGCCCCGCAGGCTTCTGAAGGTGCCGATAATCTTCGCCATTACGGGATTCAACAAGCCCGGCCAGATCCGATAGAGTATCCACAGGAGGGACGCATCCAGGGGAAAGGTTATGATCCCCTTGTTCCTGCGGACGCCGGCAAGAATCTTCCTGGCCGCTTTTTCCGGTTCTATCATCATGACGGGGAGCATATCCCTCGCCTTCTCCCACCCCACATTGAGAACGATCCCTTCCTTGAAAATATTGGATTGTATGTTTCCCGGACAGGCGACGGTTATCTTCACCCCCAGTTCCCTGGCCTCGGCCCGAAGGGAGCTCGAAAGCCCCACGATGGCGTGCTTCGTGGTTGAATAGGGGGTTGCGGTGGGATACGGCACCAGCCCCGCCACGGAGGCGGTATTGACGATGTGCCCGAAGCCCTGCTTGACCATCAGCGCGTACGCGGTGGTCGTTCCGTTGATTGCCCCCCAAAGGTTCACCTCAACGATTCTGCGGAAATGCCGGGTGGTGACATCCCGCATGTCCCCCACGACCAGTATTCCCGCATTGTTGAAAATAATATCGAGCCGCTTGTACTCCCCGGCGATCCTCTGGATGAGCTTTTTGAAATCCCCGATCTTTGTGACATCCAGCTGTACGGCCACGGCCCTGCCGCCCCGCGCCTTGATCTCCGCGGCCGTCTGCCGCGCGCCCCTCAGATTGATGTCGGCGACGGTCACGACGGCCCCGCCGATCCCCAGAAGCTTTGACAGCTCCCGGCCCAGACCCGAGGCGCCTCCGGTGACGATCACCACCTTCTCCCTGAAATAGTCCATCCTCCCTCCCGCACAAAGAATTGTCTTTATACTATAGTTGTGCCGTGAAATCACGGCAATGCATTTCGAATTGATTGTTCGCCCCCGGAACAAGACTGTATTTATATCTTCCGGGAAACGCGAGAGTATGTCACACTGTTTCCTGTGACGTACTAACACAGCACATGGTGGTGATCAAGCGAAAAATGTCACTACTTGTGAGAGCCTGCTGTTCGTTATGTCGCCGTGGCGCGGGGGCGCTCAATGACCCGGAGGCGGGTCGGTCTAGTTTGTGATGAGGGTGGTCTGCATATCGAAATGAACATGCTAGGAGTTGGCAACGTGATAGTCAACGCGAGCAGGAGCAGGAGGGAGTCCGGGCGCCCGGCTTGAGGTGCCGGGTGCCCGGGATGCTCAATCCCCTATTCTGAAATTGTAGACCGCGGAGACCATGACGCCGTAAAACTGGTCGCGGTTTTCATGTCCCGACTTGGCCACCTGCGCCGTCAGGTCCCCGCCGGACCTGAGATAATGGATATACTGGTACCTGAAGCCCAGCGATATGGTGGTGGAGGCCGATTCGATGTAATAGGCCAGAGAAAGGGTCGTATTGGCCCCGGGGCTTATAAAATACCCGGTGCCGTTGTCAGGCAGGATATACCCCAGATAGAGCATTCGGGAATCCAGCCGGATAACGTTGAGCATACCGATGGCGGAGACGTTCCAGAGTACGAAGAAATTGCTTCCCACCGGAATCGTGAAAGATACTCCCAGTCCGAGACCGTATCCGTTGAAATCCATTGTCCCGCTTCCGGGGCACGGATACGGCGTGGCTCCCACCATGAGAATGGCTCCGCCGCTACGGTCTATGGAGTAGTGCTGGTATTTGAATCCGACGAAAAATTTCATGACCTCCGAAATGCGGTAGCTTAGCGTCGAGTCGAGATCGTGCTTCCATACATCCTGGCTTGATTCGGAAAAGCCGGGCAAGTAGTATGGGGCCGACATTATGGGAAAATATCCCCTGTTGGAGTGGCTCATCCTGTACCTGCCGAACACGTAGACGGTGGAGAGGTTCCAGCTGCCGCTCCCCAGGGTGACGATGGGGCCGTAGAGAAAGTCGGGATCGATCGTGAAACTGTCACCCACGGTGACCTGGTTTTTCCCCGTGTGGTTCAGGTAGTATTCCACTGCCGGGTTCCACCACGCAAACCAGGAGGCCAGGCCGACGCCCAGCTCCATGGCATGAGCCCTGGCGGGGATCATGGCCGCGGCGCAGAGAGCGGCGGCCAGAACGACTCCTGAAATCATTTTTTTCATATGCTTCCTCCTGATGCTGTATTTATATACCGATGAAGATCAGCCATCACAGGAACGGTATCGAACGCAGGGTTTCGGAGACCCGGGTTTGTTTTAAAACTACCCTCTCTATTTTTCATGAAAATGGCATCCATAGGTACAAGGCCACGGTTAATTTTTTCCGGATTGCTGCTACAGTGCGTGAGCAGTCACCCCGCACACAAAAAAAGTATCGTACAGAAAGTTACATGCGATACAACCGGTTTGCCAGTGATACATTCTCAGCCTGCCCGCGCCATCATATATATTCTTGCAGATAGCCCGACTGTCATACGCATAATCCCCCTGTTCCACTTCCGCCCTGCTCGATTCCGTAACGATGCGCCCCTGCCGATGTCATGCTGAATGCGGTGAGATCCGGGGCATGTCCTCCAATTTTGTTAATGCTATCATCCGGGCATGAATCACGTCATCCGTATAAATACGTAGAATGCTTTTTTTCTATATAGGAAGTTACACGCAACACAATGAGCGTTGTCGGCCGCGATCCCATGGTGGAACATCATCGAAGTGCCGATCATGCTCCCCTCTTAAATTCTGTGTATTTCAAAAAGAATGCTGTTCCCCGGCCTCCCGAGGCAAAAACTACGGGGTCTCCCTTTCCCTTGAAAGCAGAAAGCTTTTCCCCAGGTCCAAGGATTGTACTTGTAACGGGTGTAACCCGTGAGGCGGAAAAAAAATTCCGTTTTTTGGTCCGGATCGAGGCAGCTTCGACATCGGGATGATCTGCGAGACCCGCACGGGCAGCGCCTCCGCAACAGGTATATTTCCCGCAATGCGCCGACACATGCCTGCCTGCGCCGACGTTGAGGATTATCGGAAATACCCTGACTATTTTTTTGGAACAAACAGCGAATTCCCGCCGTTGAATCTCCTGTGCAGGATCAGATCAATCACCTGGACGGCTCCCATCATCGTGCCATACAGGCCGTGGGCGAATTTCGGCTGGTACAGGTTATGCACGGGCGTTTTCATCGGGATCCGCTTCGGGCCGAACTGGGTGACCAGCGACGCGATGTCATAGATGCTCCCCGTGGGGGATCCCGAATACCGCGCATAGGTCGCAGGAGTGGCGATGTCCTTTACCACGATATGCTTTGTAAGGTCGGGGATGAAATACTTCTCCGCAATACCTATCAGAAAATCGGCCCATTGTTCCTTTTTATTCCTGTATTTCTCGTAATCCGTTTCACGGAGCTCCTTCCATCCGTTCAAGGCCCATGGAGTGCTCCGGATGGTAACGGTGTTTTTTGCCCCGGTCGTAAGGGAAGGACAGATCACGGCCACGTGAAAGCAGTCACCGGAAAATCCGTGATCGCCGGAAAGGAATTCATCGAACAAATTCTCCGCGGTCCCCAATCCGGTTGAAACAACATTGTACGGATAATCCAGGTCGAGTTTCGTCATATCGATCCCGTCATCAAGACCGAGGGCGACATTGATTGATGAGGGGGACATTATCGTGCCCTTCAGTTTCTTCACATATTCAGGCGGCAGGTTTTCGTCGCCCACAAGATCATGCATCGCGCGCATCGGATCGATGGTGGTTATGATCTTTTCAGCCCGGATACTGTCCGGATTGTTCCTGAGCTTTATTCCGGTCACCACACCATTATTCGTCTCAATCCTTTCGACTTCCGAATTGAAAAGTATCTCGCCTTCAAGACTCTGGTATTTCCGGGCCAGCTTCGCGGGATACTCATCGAAAAAGCCCAATGGCCTGAAGCACCTGGTCATCGAGGAGAGCATCGCTCCGGTGGCAAGAATGGCCGAGGCCCGGTCTGACGGAACGCCCGAGAATGAGGTAAACGTTTCCATCACCTCTCTCAGCCTCGTATCCGTGATGCCGAATTTATCGAGCAATTCCGAGTAGGTGCGGTTAAGGTTGGCGATCACCTTGGGAGCCCTGAGCAGGGTCCCGAGGTTGTCCATCAGCGTGGCGTTGGCCTTGAGCTTCCGGACCTGTGCAAAGAGGTCAACCGAGTATTGCATCAGGGCCCGTATCTTTTCCGCATCACCCGGGAATGTTTCGGTGAGGTACGCGGTGAAGTGTTCCGACCCCGCGGGGATTTTGTATTCGTCCACCGTGTCGCCGTGGACGACCAGTCTCCGCATGAAATTATTCTCGTATCTCTTCAGCGGCAGGTCGATTTCCAGGTAATCGAGGATGTCGGTAATGTCAGGAAAGAGCTGTGTGGTCTCAAAAACGTAGCCTCCCTTTTCATAGGCGGTGCTGTAGCCCCCGGGATAGGAGTTTTTTTCGATTATGAGCGTCTTCATTCCCGAGGTGTTTTTCTGCCAGAGCAATCCGCACGCCAGGCCGCTCAATCCGGCTCCGATAATGATTAGGTCGTATCGGTTTTTACCGGAATAGTTCGACACTATCGTATCGCGCATTAACTGCTGATGTGTATTCATGTTCCCATCCTCCTGCCAATTGAAAATTTGTCAATGTATCATGTCAAAGTTACAAATCAGCCGAGCACATGTCAGATGAATATATATGAAATTCCATGCGGCACAATGGATGCTGTCGGCCGCGATCCCATGATGGAACCACGCCGGAATGCCGGTCACGCTCCCCTCGCAATTTTCACACACGCAACAGATCGGTGAAAAACCGTTTCGAATTTCGTAAATTCCTCATTATACCCGATTCAGAGAATACTCCCATAGCGCCGGGAGATATTCAAGCAGAAAATTGGGGGTCCGGAGACCCGATTCGTTATCCTTATGTTGCCATGCCACGGTCCCTTCGGCGCCTCGATACGTCGGCAACTGCCCTGCCGCCTGCTCGGCGACCGGCTCTCCTGTGCCATCGCGCGTGAGACGCACAATCGTCAGCATCCCAACAGTGGATTTCCGCTGGAACCTGCCCCGACGCAGGCGGGGAACGGGGGCGGGAATGACGAATTCATCGAATACGTTGAATTCATGACAGCATCATACATTGCGCATGGAGGTCATGCAAATCGGAATGCGCCAAGGAGGGGGGGTACAGAACACCCTCCCCGTTAACTTCGCTCACCCTGCGCAGGGCGAGGCATCACTATTTTTTGATGCACAGATAGGCCATGTAGCTGTTCTCGTCCACAAGCTTCCGGAAGGCGAAGCCGGCCCGCTCCAGCATCCCCTCGATGATCCAGTCATAGGTGGAGAACTCCTCCCTCAGGTGAGTGATGGATTCCCGGTAGAATGTCTCGTCCCGCTCCCGGTATCCCCCGGTCCAGGTCGCCACCCTGGCGTCCAGCTCCGCCACGGGGCAGGAGAAGATCACGTCACCCAGGAAGAGCCTCCCCCCCTCCGCGAGCGCGTCGTGGATCCTCTTCAGGGCCACGGCCTTCCAGAGGTCCGGCAGGTGGTGCAGGGCCGCGCCGGTGACGATGAAGTCGAACGGGTCATCCGGTATATCGAAGGAGAGGAAGCCCCGGTGCACCCACCGGATATTTCCCCTCCCCTCCTTTTCGGCCATGGATCTCGCATAGCGCAGCATCGTCTCCGACACGTCCGCGGCGACGACCCGCCGGCAGACCCTCGATGCCGCCACCGCGAAGTGCCCGGTGCCGGTGCCGATCTCCAGGAGGTCGTGCTCCGGCCCGGCCCCCAGGGCCCTCATGATCAGCTCCGATTCCCGCCCGTAGTCCCTGAAGGTGGACATCTTGGCGTCGTAGGCCTCCACCGTGACGAGGTCGGTGTAGTCGGTCCCCACCTGGGTGAACTCGTCGAAGTACCATTCCGGCATCATAAGAGGCCTCCCGTTGGTGATATTAGTGAATCATACATATGGAAGAGACATCGACGTAACTGTGGTATCGACGGCAACGGGTCACTTCACGATGATACCGCTCTCGTCGAATGCGTCCCTGCAGAAAGAGAGGAGGCCGGCATTCTCGATATAGTACTGTTTGCCCCGATGTTTCAGAATATGTATCGATTCCCTCCCCACGTCGACGGTTATGACCTGCGATCTGAAGGCGCTTCCGCCGGCGGCCCAAATCGTGTACTCCCCATGGAAATCCACCGCCCTGCCTGCCCTTACTGAGGAACGGAGCAGCCGGACGAACTCCCCGGAGCGGCTGTTGATGTTTTTGCACACTGGTCCCCGGGCCACGGTGAGAAATACCCGACCCCCTTCGATTCCGGCCCCGGACAGGATCCCGTTAATGTCACGCTCGTCGGGACCGCAGGAGGAAAAGGATAACAGGATAAGGAAAGATACCGCCGCCGCATATACTCGCATGATGATCCCTCCAGTCTCGCATTCGTGGTTCTCCGCCGGCTCATCTGCCCGAACCATCACAGCCTCTTCCCCATGAGGATTATGTTGTCGTAGCGGCCGTCGAGCTTTCGCGCATCGATCCGCTCCCCCTCGCGGAGAAACCCGGCCCGCTGGTACATCCCCAGGGCGACGGTATTGCTGGCGAAGACCTCCAGCTCCACCTTCTCCAGGCCGTTCACCTTCTTTGCGTGTTCCAGGGCGAGGCGCAGCAGGGCGCCGCCGATCCCCCTCCCGCGGCAGGGTGCCAGGACACCCATGCCCAGGACGCCCACATGGTCGAGCCCCTCGAAGCCCTTGGGCAGGACGTCGCACCACCCAACCACGGAATCGCCGTCCAGGGCGTAGTACTGGGCCAAGTTGTTCCGCTCGATGTTCTGCACGAAGGCGATCGTGCTCTCCTCGGGAAAGCCCACCGTGGCGGCCAGGTACGTGCGCTCCCTGGCCACGGAATCCACGGCCCTGCAGTAGGAGGCGGCGTACCGCTCCGAGGCCTTGACGTATCGTATCCCGTTCATGGCATCCTCCGCCGGCGCTGCATGAAGCGGCACCCTATTCATACTTCCCGTACTGCATCCTCCAGCCGTTGGCGATGGAGAAAAAGCGCTCATAGCCGTGTTTTCGAATGAACATCAGCGCTTCCCTATATTTCCCGTACTTGTAGCCCTTCTTGGCGAAGAATGCCTGCAGCCTTTCACAGGACCCCAGGTCAGGGCAGTCGGCGCAGGACACGTATCCCTTCCCGATACAGCAGATCTTCATGACGCACCTGGCCCTGGAAAGGTCCCGGGACCCGTCGTCGTAACCGATTGTGCAGCCCCTGCAGGCACCATCCCCGAAGGCCCTGCAGGTCTTGCAGTAGGCGCCGCAGCACCCGAGAAGCGTGGCGTCGTCCATGCTCGCAGTGTTTCAGGGAGGCACGGGGATTGCAAGCAGTATATGAGGGTGACAGGGGCCCGAGGAAGCTGTGCGCGGTTACAGTTTTTTTACTGAAACTCGATCCCGGACAGTGACCGTCGGCCTTGAAAATTCCTGCAACCCTGTATTTGTTATTAACCCTTCCGGCAAGGAGTCTTCTGTAATAAAACTACTCGCTGGCGGAACTGCCGTAAATGAAAATAATGATGAACTCCTTACCGGGCATCGTCTCATCTTCGGTGGCATCCAGCGTTTCAGGGTAGCCGTCCGGATGCAACCGTACGATCAAATCCTCAAATTGCTCATTGGTATAAGAGCCTTGAAAGCCTTCATGGATCAACGTATAGGATACGTTACATTCCTTCTCAGCGAGACACCTGTTGCAGAACAGCAGGGCCAGCAACGGTGCCCCGGAGACTCAAGTCCCGTACCGGTGCCCGGGGTTCGCGAAGGGCGGAGGGGCATCATCCGTATCTCTTCGACAACGAATCGTACAGCCCGCTGTATTTTTCATGGATCATCTTTCTGTCGAATTCCCAGAATTCATCGAGCATCTCCTCCAGCTCATCGTCGGAAAAGTACTTCTCGGTATCGGGAAAGAAGACCCTGTCCTCCTTGCGTATATGGACCGGATAAAAATCGATCAGGAACGACAGCCTCGCGATGATCACGTCAATGGCGGCCGCATCACCCCCGGCGTAACCGGCGGTCGCCTCCACCAGCTCGCGTACGGTTTTTCTGGCCGACACGTGTTCGTCGATCAATTCCCGCATCCCCTGCCTGTCCTTCGAATCGAGGTCCTTCTTCTCCAGCTCCCTGAAGAGGATGTCCTCCTCCTTGCCGTGGTGCGTGCGGTCGGCGTAGGTCCTGATGAAGTCGACGATCGTGTCGATGAAGACCGGGTCCACGACCCTGTCCCTTGTGATGATCGCGAGCTCCCTGCCGACAATCTTCAGCATTTTCTCGATCAAGCGATGCTCGATCATGAGCGGTCCCCTCGGTTTCATGGCATCCTCCCAAAGAATTATTTTTTCCGCCCATGCACCGTGCCGACGCTCCAGGCGACGGCAGGCCCGCGGGCGCGACGTCCGAAACGGCATCAGTCAAAATGATATATCTCCAGCCCCGGCCATAGTGACCTCCAGTTCTTTTCGATCATCCTCTTCTCATAGGCCCCCCTTTTGGTGTAAAAATGCGGCGCCGGCACCACCTTCAGGCCGAGAAGATCATCCACGCCGTGGGGCGCGAAGAGCTGGAGATCGCCGTCCGAATCAAGGGTGACGGCGATGGCCGTGCAGGTCTCGGGCCACTTCCCCACCGCGTCCCTGCGGGAGGTGTAGGGCGCGTCGGAAGCCAGAAGGTGCATCCGCGCCTGATTCGACACGGACCAGGGATAATAGCCACGGCGCGCCGCGAGCGTCTCCTCAAGGGCCCGGTTCGCCTCTCTGGCGGCATTCGCGGTATCGTAGTAGATGACGTCGATATCGTTCCACGGGGTGGGCTCTTCATACCCGTGAAGGGCGTCCCATACCCTGTTCCTGACGAACCCGGCCCCCACCCACCAGTCCGGGAGACACAGGGAACGCACGATGTGAAGCACCTCCATCATGTCCTCTGAGGAGCGGATCATGCGCAGTATGTCGTCAGAATTTTGCAGTTCCATCTCAGAACACCGATGGCAGATGTAGTACACCGCGCCCGCGCCGTCGTATGAACCTCAGTCCCTCTTTATACATATGCACTTGTAGCCATTCCTGCCGAAATACGACCGGATCGCGGCCCAGGCCTCGAAGGCATCACAGCAGGAGCAGAAGGCTCAGGGCCATCACCGCCATGCCGGATATGACGCCGCCGATGGCAATGTGGTGCTTGCCGTACTCCTCGGCGGTGGGGAGGAGCTCGTCCAGGGAGATGTAGACCATGATCCCGGCGACCCCGGCGAAGACGATACCGAAGGTGGCGTCGCTGAAAAAAGCCCGGAGCACGAAGTACCCGGCGAGTGCCCCCACCGGCTCGGAGAGCCCGGAGAGGAGCGACAGCCAGAGGGCCTTCCTCCTGCTCTTCGTGGAATAGTAGACCGGCACCGACACCGCGATCCCCTCGGGGATGTTGTGGATGGCGATGGCCAGGGCGATGCTGATCCCCAGGGTCGGGTCGTCCAGGGCGCCCAGGAAGGTGGCCAGTCCCTCGGGAAAGTTGTGGATGCCGATGGCCAGGGCCGAGAAGAGCCCCATCCTGAGGAGTTTGCGGTCGGCCATGTCGTCGGAATAGCTCCCGGCGTCGATGTTCCTGATCTCGTGGGGGTTCTCGAAGGAGGGGACGAGCCTGTCGATGAGGGCTATCAGGGCGATCCCGCCGAAAAAGGCGGCCGCAGCGGCCCAGTAGCCGGCCCTGGGCCCCAGGACGGCGCCCAGTGAGTCCCTGGCCTTTGCCAGAATCTCCACCAGGGACACGTAAATCATCACCCCGGCGGAGAACCCCAGAGCCCCGCAGAGGAAGTTGCGGTTGAAACTCTTCGAGAAAAAGGCCATGAGGCTCCCTATGCCGGTGGAGAGGCCGGCGATGACGGTGAGGGACATGGCGAAGAGCAGGTTGTCCGTGTTCATTCTTCCTCCTGTTCGAGATCACATACTACAGGGGCGGGACCGTCGTGGCAATCACAAAACGGCCCTCCTCTGCCCCTTCCCTTTCACCTTGTCCCATGCCAGAGACTTCGGTCCTGTTGTGTACAAAACGGCGTGCCGGGAGAAGGCCCGGGGGGAGCCGTCACCGGACCGTGACCAACGCCGTCAGTCGGCCACCTCCCGGGTGAAGAACATCCTTCTCTCTCTGCAGAGTACGATCACCGCGACGGCCAGCAGGAGCGCCGTCTGTATCACCTTGCTGTCCGGATGGGTCGCGAAGATCTCGTTCGTGATGTTGGCCGACAGATGGAAGAGCACGGCGATCAGGATGCTCCTCTTTGTCCTGTAGTACAGCCAGTTCATCAGGATCACGAAGACGAAGAGGCTGAAGACGAAATTCAGCGAGTACAGAGGGCCCTCCGCCACGACATTGCTGTGATAGTAGCCCCTGATGAAGGAGAGGGGGACGTGCCATGCCACCCAGTAGACCGAGAAGATCATGGAGGTGGCAAAGAGGTTGAATTGTCTTCTCAGCGCGTCGGTCCCGTAGGAATGCCAGGCCAGTTCCTCGACGATGGGGGCGAATATCAGGATGAACCAGGGCGTGAACACAATGGAGGTGAAGGAGGGTTTGCCGGATACATGGAACTGCTCAAGGCCGTGCCCGAAGAGGAGGGATAGCAGCTGGGCGGCGACGAGGGACAGAGGGATCAGCAGCAGGGTGATGACCGTATAGATCCTGCGGTATTCCTTTACGCCGAAGAGCCTCTTCTTCAGGTCAGCCAGCAGTACCCGGTCTCCCAGGAACAGATACCCGGCGGCGAGCACCGGTGCGACGAGCCCCAGCAGTCCCAGCGCCTGCTCCGCCAGGACCAGGGCACCGCTCCGTACCGGCATGCGGCTCATCCAGGCAACGATGAACCACAAGGACCACGGCACGATCAGGGACATCGAATAAAACCAGACCGTTCTGTTGTACCTTTCAAGCACCCCTCACCCCTCCTTCCCGAAGTAACCGGCAGTCCCGCGCCGGGTTCCCCTGCCAGAGACCCCCAGGGACCGAGGCACCCGCCGGTACTGCGTGTCCCGGACGAGTCTCCCGATGATGCGATCCCCCACCGCGGAAATGTCAATGGGAAAATCGGTCCAACAACCTCGAAAGTGTGGCCGCGATCTCCCCGATGAAATTCATCGCGATCGATGAGCCCCTTCGGAACAGGAAGAGCGCCGGTCCCAGAAATGGCCTTTCGAATTCCTGCTGAATACCGGAAAGATCATTATCCCCATGCCCAGAATCGGCGGCACACGCATCCTCATCGTTCCGTGAGTCTGATAGTGATGCCGGCGGTATCGCCCTGCACGGTGAAGGAGAAATTCCTGAAGGAGGGCCACCGCGAGGTCCTGTGCTGGTTCCACGAAAGCCCCCAGGGCTCGCTGGGGCCGAACATCCCCTTATCGAGCCTGCCGTTCCCATTGATGTCCTGGAAACAGCGAATGCCGTAAACCCCCTTCGCGACCTCGCGGAATCTGAATGCAGCATACCCCCTGGAGACATCCTTCGAGTCGGGGGTGATCACGAGGCTGTGGATGCCCGTAAAGGGCCGCTTCGATGTCTCCTCATCCACCAGGTAAACGCGGATCGGCGCTTTTTGGGTGAAATGCACGCTTCCGGACACATCGAAGGCCTGCGCCGCGGCAGAAAGGGACGAGATCGATAGCGTCAGAATGAGTCGTGACCGTAATGCCTTCATGGTGCCTCCATTCAGCGGCACGAGATCTCGCGTGCGGCGCCGCGTACCCCGCGTCCAGCCCGGGATATCACCGATACCGCCATCACCAGACGTGGGGAAGCAACCGGTACCTCGTCTCCCGCGCGTATTCTTCATACCCCTGCAGTTCCTCCTGCAGCGCCATGTCCTCGAAACGGGTCCGCACCACCAGGAGCAGGATGATCGACAGCATCGGGACCGCACTGACCAGCGAACCTGTCAGAAAGGGATAGCAGATCGCGGTGGCGATCCCGGCGAGATACGCGGGATGGCGCACGTACCGGTAGGGACCGGCGGTGCAGACCCGCTGGCTCGCCACCGCGTCGTTTCTGTGGGTCAGTATGAAATAGGAATTGCATGCATAGGCCCAGAGCGCCACGAAGGACGCGCAGATGAACACCACCGCGGCCGGGTATACCGCGACGAAGGGGACGTGCGACCATCCGTAGCGGACCGCGTCCAGCCCGGAAACGACGAGGGCGGCAAAGGCGAGCAGGGGATAGAACACCGTGAAGTACCGGTCGTGAGGCTTCGTCTCCTTCCAGTTGAGATTCCCCCGCTCGTTCAGGAGCTGCGGGTTGATCTTCAGGAGCATCGACACGTACACCGCCTGGTAGAGCGCGGCCAGGGCGATGTAGATCCATCCCCTGGGCCACCGGAGCGTGCCTGCGGCGCCGAAGAGCGCCGCCGCGCCGGCAACGATGAAGGCGAACTCCCGCAGGATCCCCCATATTCCCACAATGGACAGTTTCGCGGACTGGTCGTTCATGGCGCACCTCCCGTCTGTGCGTCCGGCAATGGATCGCCCCATCGTCATCCGCAAGACGTCACCGGGGCGATCGAACCTGCCGATTCGGAGTGGAATGTATCATACCGCGCCGGAAGGACCCGTCAAGCGTGAATTCACATCACCGCGGTCCGGATGCGGGCGCTCCGCGCCGGCCCGCGCCCTTCAACCGCAGCCGGTGCCTCCCATCCGCCCCGGGGACTTGCCCGTTACCCGCGACAGCTCAATCGGCCATGGGCCTGTAGAGGAGCTGGCCCCCGGTTTTTTCGGACCTGACCCTGAAGATCTCGATGGTACGTTCGTCGGGGGCGTAGGTCCATCCCGCGCTGCCATCGGGAAACCTGAAGAGCGGGCTCATCCAGTTCCAGATTGACTTGTAGGGGATCTTTTCCACCCTGGATATCGCCCCCTCCCTGTCCGCGAAGGCGAGGTAGGTGTCCCCGGGGGAACGATCAGGATACACCGGCTGTTCATCGAAGGCGATCAGGGCGCCGTCTTCGAAGGGTACTATTCCCAAACCCTTGAAGTTCTTGGCGCTGTCGCGACGCACCCAATTTCTGAACAGCACGTTCCCTTCAGGCGAAGCGCCCACAAGGAGAATGTCCAGCGCCGATTGATCAATGGGAATTTTCTCCGTGGTTCCAATCAGCACAAAGAGATTTCCCCCCACCTCGGCTACTCCGCTGGCAACACCCGCGCCCACCGTGGAGTTGTTCGCCCTGATGACGCTGTCGGTCCGCTGGTCCTCATCGGGCCATATTATCTGATACCGATACTGTTTCGGCCTGGACCTGTTGATGAACTGGACGCCGAAGGGATAGCCGTCGCCCGTCTGAATCGTGATAAATTCGCCGGACGCGGTGAGCGTCATCTGATGACACACGCTGTGGCTGGAACTCCAGGACCAGTCGACGCTCCTGTCAATGGTTCCGTTGGAATCCAGTATCATGAACCTGTCGCCTTCGTGTACCCCCCTGCCGGGCCCCCACTGCTTGTCGATCTCCATGAAAAGGGCTATTTTCCCGTCATGATACCCGATGGGATGGCACGGGGGCGCTATCTCTCTAGATAACCCCTCATCATCCTTCTTCTGGAAGCCGTTTCCACCGAGAAGATGCGTCTTGAATATCTGCTTTCCCTCTTTATCGTACTTTATCAGGTACGCCGGATTCGAATATTTATAGGAAAGCGATTCTCTGGAATACGGAATTACCAGGGCGAGCACTGTGTGATCCGGAAGGGCAGTCATTCCCTGGAGCAGGTGGCCTTTCAGAATAATGTCGTCCCTCTCCCGTTTCAGGGATTTATCGACAAGGGTGATGTGCACGTCGCTATCCGCGTTCCATCCGATGGCCAGGGCGCCGTCGGGAAAGGGCGCGGTCATCTGGGCCCTGACGCTTATCAGCCCAGCAGTGCTGTTCCTATAGGGCTGGAGGGACACCTGGGTCCGCTCGATGGTGTAACTTTCGGCGGTGGCCGAGATCGCCAGTACCGAAAGCACCAGAAAGACTGAACGAATGATTTTCTTTGCCATATCCCTCTCCTGTTGCGATATCTATCATGACCCGGGCTGTGCAGCGAAAGGCCCGCACCGTACGGGCTGCTGCGTACCCTGCGGAACAGGTCCCCCCGCCTCACGGAAAGGCGTGTCGAGGGTTCACGCCGGAGGGGCATCCGCAATCACTTTAATAGCAATGCCCTTTATCATCTTGTGATTATCGTCCGCCTGTTTCCACGAATTTGTCATCTCATTTTTTAATAATTCTCACGGAAGATCCCTCAGGAAGCAGGAACTGAACCTGTCGGGACAGTGGCGGACTGTCCCGCCCGCCGGGGGGGCATACGCTCGCCCTGCATTGTGTGGCGGGGTAGCGACGAATGCGGGGAGACCGGGGTATCGTCGCCGCAGGGGCCCATCGGCGCGATCGCATCGTCATCGACGGTGCAACCAACTTTCTGCATTTCAATGAGGGGGGAGCGGGGGGTACGGCCGGGGCGTCCGCCGTTCAGAGCCGCTCCCACAGATTTTTCTGCTCGATGATCTCGTAGAACTTCTTCTCGAAGGAGTCCACCTCCTGGTAATAGGGCGTGTCGGTATCCCCCTGAAAGAGCAGGGTGTATTTCCCGATATTCTTCACCGCCCCCTTCAGGTTCCCCTCCTGGATCGCCTTCAGAATCTCATGGTAGATGAGGATGGCCGCCCCGTTCATGATCTCCTTCAAGACGCTCTGGCCGTTCCGTATTTTCTGAAAAACGGGGTCGATAGAATGATGGAGGTCGGGCATTGACGGAACGGCATAGGTGATCAGGAAGTCGGTCACCGCCTTTGTCAACTCATGGGCATCATAGTGCCGCAGCCTATCCATTATAATCCCGGCGGCCTGTTTCGACTTTTCCCGAAGCTGCATCTGCGCATCCCCATCGGCCCCGGCGGGTTCAACCAGCTCTTCCACCATTTTCCCGTCGGCGGCGGTCATCTTCTCCTGGAATATCCTGTTCATCTGTTTGTATTCGCTATCCGAAAATTCCCTGAAGGGCCTTTTCAGAATATTCACGAACTCGAGCGCCTCGGTGGAGCGGCCCACCCCGCGGATGTTTTTCATGCTGTTCAAAAAGCCGACGGCAAGCCTGCCCGCCATGGAAAGGTCAAGCTGTTCGGGGGAGACGGACTTGACCAGCGCCTGCTTGTAGAGCGAGGGGAGCCTGATCACGTTCTTTCTCTTGTGCGCCTCGATCAGATCCAGCAGCCGGCCGATCGCATCCTCCGGAATCTCCGGCGACCATCGCGTCAGCGGGTCCACCAGATATTGCTGGTACGAGCCCCGCCCCCTCCTGCCGAGCCGCTGAATGATCTTGATGTAGTTGTTGACCAGCGGCACCGTGATTCGTGTCATTTCATTATGCATGGGGCAAGGATGTAGAAAAAAACGGAAATTGCAATGAAATTTATTGTCAGCATGCCGGAAAGTTCATGCGGCTGAAGATGATCATATGCAACGTATGCATGATCGATGCGAATTGATAGAGCATTTTTTTATCCTATTTATAATGATCTCGACCCAGTTCGTTTTTTGGATATAATGAATCCTCGCCGCAGCCGAGATGCGGGGAATGAAATCCTTCGGCATAAATCATTGACAGGACGACGGCTTGACTTTTCTTTATATACTATAATATTTGTCAAATGCCGTGTAATCAAAAATTACATAAAAGCGGCAACTACTATTTGTATACTCAGGAGAATGAAATGAAATTGGGCACCGTTTTCTTTCTCATTACAATCCTCACACTGGCGACCCTGTACGCCTATACGGACAGTGAAAGGCAAGACGCAATATGCTCCGGCGATATGGGAACTGTCATGCGCATTTTCAGCAGCAAGAGTGAAATTGACCAGAAGGCAAAGGGGGGGTATAGCCTCTCAGTTGCCGCCTACTGCTACGGAGGCAGGCCCGCTGTGGTCAGATACTTCCTCGACAAGGGAGCTGAACTCAACCACCCCGACGAGACCGGCTATAATGCGGTCATGTGGGCGATAAGGAGTTTTCACCGGCCATTGGAGAGCGATCAGATGCGGGAACAGGTTTTCAGAATGATCAATATGGGTGCCGATGTCAACCACCAGTGCGCTACAACCGGACGGACGGCACTTATGGGCGCGGCCGAGCTCGGCGACCGGGGACTGGTCGATCTTCTCCTCAGCAAGGGGGCGAGCAAAACACCGCGCACCAAGGCCGACTGGTGCATAAGCGGAAACTACAGCGCCCAATGCAGCGCCGCCGACTACGCCCGTCTTGGCGGTTTTGTCGATCTGGCCATTGAGCTCGACGGAGGCAATCCCGACACCTACAAAACACAGCTCAACTATGCCATCAGGACAGGCAACAGACCGGAGGCGGAGAGGCTTATCGCATCAGGCGCCGACGTGAACATGAAGGAGACTCTCTCAAACCTCACCCCCCTGCACTATGCCGTATTCGCCAATGATGCTGAAATAGTAAGGTCACTGATCAGGGCGGGAGCAAACCCCAATGTTCAAAGCTACGCCGGGACAACTCCGTTGAGAGAGGCGGTGGTCCGCTATGAAAGAGAAGCTGCCAGGGCGCTGATAGATGGAGGGGCAAAAGCCAACAATGCCCAGAGGCAGGGCTGCGGGGGCGGCCTCGATGAATTCGGATGGGCCGCTGAATACAACCAGAGGGATATTGCCGAATATATGATCAATCACGGAGCGATCGATATTCAGAACCCCGGGAGGGTTTTTCAGGAGCTGTACGGCCGTCATGACTGGAACATCGAGGTTGTGCGACTGCTCCTGGATAAAGGAGCGAGGCCCACGATGACCGACATAGACACGCTGCGCACAATTAAGGCCAGGAACGCATGGCTTCAACATGCCGATGATATCATAGCACTGCTGGAGACCTATATTCCGAACGGTACGCCCACGGTCAATATGCATGCACAAAAGAGCGTGCGGGTCGGAAGTGCCGGGAATAGAAAGGGCGGCGGATCTGAATACCATATCCTCAACAAGAAGAATGGGCCCGTAAACCCTTCAAACTCAAGGGATCCCTTTTGAGCTATCACGCATTGCCACTGCCGGGCGAACCACCCGGCAGTGGCAATAGCATGCAATTTCAATGTATCACATACAACTTCACATGGGACACAACGGCTTTGTCGGCCCCGGTCCCGCAGCTGAACATCGCCGCAGTTCCGGTCACAGTCCCCTCCTATATTTTTAGCTCCATGACCCCCGTGTTCTTCACCATGCAGCCGCTGGAGATGATCTTCACCGTTTTCTCAACAGCCGCCGGCCCCGTATGGCTCGAAAAAAAACCACCGGAAGCATGATCTTCTTCATGTTCCGACCATGCCCCATGGTCGCCTCCTGAATCCTCTGAAAGGGGCGCTGCATCCACCCAAACCGCGCGACGCACCCGCGACACGAGCTCCTCCTTCTTCACCCGGACCGGCCCGAACCGTGGTCCCTCTCACATTCCATGAAGGTTCACCCCCGGTTTCCGAGCTCCGCCCGGACAGTAAAAGAAACGCCCTGCTCACCGCGGCGGTACTCGAAAGTACCGTGCAGCTGGCTCACCAGCATCCTCACCAGCTCGAGGCCGAGCCCTCCGGACCTCGCCGGATCGAAACCCCCAGGAAGACCGACGCCGTTGTCCCCGACGGTCAGGACCAGCCCTCCGGCTTCCCGTCGCAACGTCACCTCAATCCTCCCCGCTCTCCCATCGGGGAAGGCGTACTTCAGGGAATTGGTAAGGAGCTCGTTGAGAATGAGTCCCAGGGCGGCCGCATCCCTATCGTCAACTGTCATCTGCTCCAACCTCGTTTCGATGGAGACGTTTCCGTGCCCGGAGAGGTACGAGCCCTCCAGGGAGCCGACGATGCGCATCAGGTACTCTTCCAGGGCCACCTCGGTGATGTTCCCGGTCTGGTAGAGGATCGTGTACAGGTTCGCCACGGAATTCACCCGGAATTTCACTTCCTTGAGCGCGGCCATCACGGGCTCAACGCCGCTGCGATTCGCCTCAAGACCGATAAGGCTCGATATCATCACAAGGCTGTTCTTAATGCGGTGCTGGAGCTCACGCAGCAGCGATTCCTTCTCCCCCAGCGCCTTGGCCAGCGCCAACTCCTGCCTCTTCCGGTGAGTGATGTCGCTCACCACCGACAGGATGTACCGCTCCTCCGAAGCCTCGATAAATTCCGTGGAGATCAACGCGTCGATGGTCTCGCCCGGTTTCCGCCGGAAGCGCACCTCACGATCGCGCACCCCGCCGAGTTCCCGCGTCATCCCGAGCACCTCATCCCGCTCCTCCAGGTTCTCCCAAATGGCCAGCTCGGTGGTTCTGTAGCCCAGAACCTCCCCCCTTTCGAAACCCATGAGCCGGAGAAAGGCATCGTTTGCCTCCTCGATCCTGCCGTCGGGGAACCTGGTCAGGCTGATGCCGATGGGGCTTGCGCGGAAGACCGCCGAGAGCCGCTCCTCGCTTCGGCGCAGAAACATCTCGGCCGTCCGTCGCTCCCGCTCCAGTTCCTCCCCCTCGATCCTCAGGCGGCTCGTCACCATCATTACCAGGGTAAAGGTGAGGGCGATCCCCAGCATCTGGAAGGCGAGCACTACCAGCACCTGGAGGACAGTCATATGAAAGAAATCAATTTCCGGCGTCCATGACTCGAAGACGGTGAAGGCGATCCGCACCAGAGACACGATGGTTAACATAATGAACACGATCCCTGAATCTCGGGTAACGGACGCGATGCTCTTGTCTACACGCCGCAGCAGAAGATCTGCGCACTGGAACGTTACGGCCACGAGCACCGCCGAAATCAGGATGATGCGCGCGGGGAGAGCGGGGCGCCAGTAGGTAAAGTAGGCCAGGAAAACAATTAAGCCGGAGAGGAGCACGACATTGTGCCACTGTCGTCGGGGCTTGCCGACGAAGCGTTCAAGCCCGACGAGGAGGAGCCACTCCCCCCCGACAATCATCAGATTGCTCAGCATGATTGAAAGGCTCTTCGGGATCGAGACACGCAGCAGCAACACCATAAACCCCAGCATCTGCAGCAGGAAAGCGGCGACCCAGAAGCCGAGACCGTCGTAATGCGACCTGTTTTGCCGCCACAGCATTGTGATGAACAGTACCGTCAGTGCGCTCGTGATGATGTAGCCGAGCATGATCGTCTTCAAATCAAGCATGAGCCTTTACCCTCCCTTGTATCGGCACATTGGCCAGAAGGGTGAAGATCGCGCCCCCACCCTCGTCCCCGTATTGCATGGAGCCCTCAAGTTGTCCCGCCGGCATCCTCACCATTTCGAGCCCCGGTGCGCCGCGGTTCCGCCGGCAGCAGCAATCATCGCGGCAGTTGCCGCGGCGCCGGGGCCATCAATCTCACCGACAACCACTGCCGCGCCCCGTGCTGCCAGGGCACGGTACAGAGCCCTGCCGATATCGGAGGCGCCGCCGGTGACCAGGGCCACGGACCCGGTGAAATGATTTTTCTCTATTCCATATAAAACCATGGGATGAAAACAGTACCACATGGGCGAGTGGATGGTCAACAAGAAAGCATCTTCCTGATCGTCATAAATGAGGCCCGGCACGCACAAGGGGAAATAGGCTTTTCGCAACAAACAGGTAAATGCATGCGGCACAACATTGTGAGCAATTCAGGGCATACAATTGCAGTGCCTGGGAATGTGTAAGCATAGAAAGGGGGAAATGGAGATTTAATCCATTATTCGTAATGCCCCCGGATCAGGGACATCTCCGGGGTATGAAATATCCTTTCTACAGGTACTGCCGAACGGTCAGTTTTTTCATCGCCCGCCCCGGGCTTAATAAAACGTGCAGATGGTGAAAAAGACAAACCACGGCCCTGTGGCGTATCGAGATGCGCCCCCTCACCATCCGGCGCCTCGATACAGCGTCGACTGCGCGTGTCCTGAGCGTTGCCGAAGGGTCGCCGCCCCCCGGCGACCGGCCTTGCGATGCCATACTGGAATATGATAACAGCCCCATGGGCGGGTCTCGGCTCAAAAGCGAAAATAAACGGTAAACATACAGTGGATCCCCGATGAAGCATGCACCCGCCCCCGCCTGCGCTGGAGCCTGCACCCGCGCATGAACGGGAATGACAGCTATGATTGATTTCCGTGCAGGAGCGAAAATAACCCCCGGAGGGCCCCATTTCAATTGACAAAGGGGTAACAATATGCTAGCCGTATCATCCAATATCATATTCCGATGATTCACCTTCACAGGAGGAACAATAAATGAAGAAACTGCTGCCCATCGCCGTGATCGCCGCCGTGGTACTGACCGGCTGCGGCTACAACACCATGCAGGAGAACGAGGAGGCGGTCCTGGCCGCCTGGGGGGACGTGGAGTCCGCCTACCAGCGGAGGAACGACCTGATCCCCAACCTCGTGGAGACCGTGAAGGGGTACGCGAAGCACGAGGCGGACACCCTGACGGCCGTCACCGAGGCCAGGGCCAAGGTGGGGTCGATACAGGCCGGCAAGGACATTCTGAACGACCCTGCGAACTTCGCGAAGTTCCAGCAGGCCCAGGGGGAGCTCTCCGGCGCCCTCTCCAGGCTCATGGTGGTGGTGGAGCGGTACCCGGACCTGAAGGCAAACCAAAACTTCATGGACCTGCAGAACCAGCTGGAGGGAACGGAGAACAGGATCAACGTGGCCCGGGTCCGGTACAACGAAGCGGTGAAGGTCTTCAACACCTCCATACGGATCTTCCCGAACAACCTCACCAACAGCATCTTCCTGAAGCTGGAGCGCAGGGAGCCCTTCAAGGCCGAGGAAGGGGCGAAGACGGCACCCAAGGTGAAGTTCTGACGCGACCACGCCCGGCTCAATAACCGCCGGAAGCCGGCAAGGGGGAATGCCATGAAAAGGAACGCTGACAATTTTTTCAGTAACGAAGAGAAGGATCTCATAACGAAGGCGGTGCAGAAGGCCGAAGGTTCCACCTCGGGAGAGATCGTGGTGATGGTGACCGACGACAGCGACTCCTACCGCGAGGGGGCCACCCTGGGGGGCGCGGTCCTCTCCGGGATCGTATCACTGGCGGCCCTCATGGCCGCGTCGGTGTTCGTCGCCTCCGGGCGCGACTGGACCCACGGCGGCATCGCTCACCTCTTCCGGGAGGCCTCCGTCCTTATGACCGTCTGGTACTACATCCCCCTGGTGTGCCTCCTCTACTTCCCCTGCCGGTGGCTGCTGATGCGGGTCCCGCGCCTCAGGCTGGCATTCATCTCCCGGCGCAGGATGGAGGAGGCGGTGCAGGAGCGCACGCTCCGCGCCTTCTACGAGAAGGGGCTCTACCGCACCCGCGACGAGACCGGGATTCTCCTGTTCATCTCCCTCCTGGAGCGCAGGGTCTGGATCCTGGGTGACCGGGGGATCAACGAAAAGATCCCGGCCGGCTTCTGGGATGAGCGGGCAGGGGAGCTCACCGCCGGCATCAGGGCCGGCCGGCGCGGGAAGGCGGTGTGCGACGTCATCGGCCGGTGCGCCGGCGAGCTGGCCAGACATTTCCCCCGAAAGCCCGACGACACCAACGAGCTTCCCGACGAGGTGATGGTATGATCTCCTAAAAGGACGGTGTGCCCCATGAAACGAGCATCAATCATTATCCTTCTCCTTTCCTGCACGGCCCTGCAGGCCCTGGAGGTGCCGCGGCTCGGCTCCCGGGTCAACGACTACGCCGGCATGCTCTCCCCCGCCACGGTGCAGGACCTGGAGGCGAGGCTGGCCGACCTTGAAAAGACCGACTCCACGCAGATCGCCGTGCTCACGGTACCCTCGCTGGAGGGGGAGGTGCTGGAGGAGTTTTCGATAAAGGTGGCGGACTCTTGGAAGATCGGCCAGAGGGGGAAGGACAACGGGGCGATCCTCCTCATCGCCCGGGACGACCGGAAGCTGCGCATCGAGGTGGGGCGCGGCCTCGAGGGGAAGCTCACCGACCTCATGGCCGGGCGCATCATCAGGGACGAGATCACGCCGCGCTTCAGGGCCGGCGATTTCGACGGAGGGGTGAGCGCCGGCGTGAACGCCATGATCGCCACGGTGCGCGGCGAGTACGTCCCCGGCCCCGATGCCGGCGACGGCGGGTCCGTCGGCGGCCACATGTCGATCTCCCTGCTGGTCACCCTCTTCTTTTTCATCATTATGGCGGGCGCCATCTCCAGGATACTGGGGGGGCTCATGGGGGGCCTCGGCCTTGCCGCCGCAGGCTTCCTGGTCTTCCCGGGGATCGGGGTCATTCTCCTGGCGGTACTGGGGGGCGTCGGTTTCGTCCTGGGTCTCCTCCTCTCCATCTTCGCCGCACGCCGGGGGGGCGGCAGGGGGATCTTCACCGGCGGGGGATTCGGCGGATTCTCCGGAGGCGGCTTCTCATCCGGCGGATCCTCCTTCGGCGGCTTCTCCGGCGGGGGGGGCAGCTTCGGGGGGGGCGGCTCCTCCGGGGGATGGTAGTGGCAATCGTTCCGCAGAAATCGAGTACAACGAGAATTATAATTCCATCGGGCGGAGGTGCGTGTCATGAAACGAGCTGTCATCGCCGGCATCATTACCCTGGCCTGCACGGCGGCGCAGGCCCTGGAGATGCCGCGGCTCAAATCCAGGGTCAACGACTACGCCGGCATGCTCTCCCCGGGAACGGTGCAGTCGCTGGAGGCGAGGCTGGCCGACCTTGAAAAGACCGACTCCACCCAGATCGTCGTGCTCACCATACCCTCCCTGGAGGGGCAGGTTCTGGAGGAGTTCTCCATCAAGGTGGCCGAGAAGTGGAAGATCGGCCAGAAGAAGAAGGACAACGGCGCCATCCTCCTCATCGTCAAAAATGACCGCAAGATCCGCATCGAGGTGGGGCGCGGCCTCGAGGAAAAGCTCACCGACCTCGTGGCGGGACGCATCATTCGCGGGGTGATCACGCCGCGGTTCAAGAAGGGGGACTTCGAAGGGGGAGTCATAGCCGGCATATACAGCATGACCGCCGTCTCCCGGGGCCAGTTCCTGGCCGACCCGGCGTCCCGGCAGGAGGAGCCCATCGACTACGGCCCCCTGTTCCTGGTGGGGAGCTTCTTCCTTGTCGTCACGATCTTTGCGGGCATGATCGGAATGGCCATGGGGGGAAAGGTCAATAAATTCCTGGCAGGGATTCCGGGGATCATCAGCTTTCCCCTGGCGGGGCTGGTGCTGCATCTCCCCTTCTACGTCATCATCGCCCTGGCAGTGGCCGGGTTTTTCCCCGGTATACTCTTTTTCCGGGCATTCGACTGGCTCATGTCCCGCGGGAAGCCCGCCGCTCATTCCTATACGTCAGGCGGCGAGAGCATGCCAGAGAGCGGATCCTCGAGCAACGAAAGCTCCGGCTCTTCCTCGGGCGGCGGGTCCCCATCGGAGAGCTATTCCGGCGGCGGCGGCAGCTTCGGGGGGGGCGGCGCCTCGGGGAGATGGTAGATTCCGCGCACGCGCGGCTTCAACAATCAGCGGTGCTCTGACCCCTTAGGGCCCGGCGCAGCGGTATTTCACACATCTCCCGCCGGACCTTTCCGTGCACCCCCAGCCCTCCTTGCAGGGGCCGCGTTCCGGTCCCTGCCGCATCAGCGCCAGCACCGAGTAGGCGGAATCCGTGAAACCCTGCAGGGCCGCGGCCCGCACCTCGCCGCCGGGAGCCGCGCCGGCGACGGCGGTCCACCGTAGCAGCGTGTCATTGCTGAAATAGAGACGAAAGTCGGTGGTCGTGGATTCCCTGAGCCCGTCGTTGCCGTCCGGGGAATGGGTGGTGACCCCCTCGTAGCCGATCACCCTGTGCCGCATGAAGAGGAGCGTCCCGTCCCAGAAGTAAAAATCCTGGATCGCCCTTCCCGTCTCGCCGAAGGATTCCAGCCGTATCTTGTCGATGCGGCGCCCCTTCGAGTAGGAGGTCACGGTGGAGCCCCCGGTGGAGAGGCCGTTGAGGTACCTCTCCGTTTTCCTGAAGCCGCCGATCTTCGAATCGAACGCCTTCACCTTCCGGTCTATCCCGGCGACGGAGACCCCTTGGCCGGTTGCGGCGTATGCGCCGAGCCAGAGGCCGGCGAGCACCGCCGCCATGATCGCTGACGCTGTCTTCATAGGGTCACCCCTCCCTCCGGCGGTATCGCCGGCCGCGCCGCACTTTCACCGGGTCCGGCGACATGCGGGAAAGATACACCGGCGTCCTTCACCGGGCAAGAAAAAAAGATGACTATTTCCCCCGCCGCTGCTATAACGGCAACGGGTACCGCGGCAATGTATCTCGGCGTCACCGACATCATCGTCCTCTTCTGCGCCGGCCTCACGGCGCTGATGATCCTGTCGCAGGTGGTCACCTCCGAGCGGAGGCCCCACAACCTGCTCTTCATCGCGGTCCTCCTGTGCATCCTGGCCCTGCAGGTGCAATTCGTCCTGGCCGGTACCCGGCTCCCGGTCCTCTTTGCGGTCCACGACACCCTCTGGTACCTCCTGGGACCCCTCACCTACATCCACTACCGGAACGTCATCTTCCAGGGGAGGTCCTCCCGCCGGCGGGCCGTCGTGCTGCTCGTCCCGGCGGCACTGGTGATGGCCGCGGAAATCGCCGGCCTCCTGGGGGCCGGACCCCTGCACCCCAGCCCGGTGCGCCTGGCGGGGGGGGACGGCTGGGGCCTCCCGCGGCTGCTGACAATCGGGGGCCTGGCATCGCTCCTGGGCTTCTTCCTGGAGTTCTTCGTCTTCGTCTTCCGCACCTGGTCGCCCCGGGTGATGCCGCCGGTGGTCCGCTACGTCACCGTCACCTACATCGTGCCGGTGGCGTCGGTCTCCCTGATCCTGGCGGCCCACCTGGCCGGCAGCCCCGCCCTGGAGCGGTGGGGCTACTGCCTCTTCGCCCTGCAGATGATTGCCTGGTACCTCATGGGACACCGGCTCCCGGAGGTCTTCCTCCTGCTCCGCCGGGAATACCGGAAGAGGTACGCCCGGTCGCTCATCGCCAACCTGGAGACGGGCCTCGTGCTGGAGCGCCTGAAAGGGCTCATGGAGCGGGAGAGGCTGTACCTGGACGACGGGCTCACCATCAACGCCCTGGCAGGGCGGCTGGAGATCACGGCACACCAGCTCTCGGAGCTCCTGAACGCCCGCCTGGGGATGGGATTCAAGCGGTACCTCAACGGCCTGCGGGTGGGCGAGGCGAAGCGGCTTCTGGACTCCGACCCGGGGCTCACCGCCCTGGCGGCGGGGCTCGCCGTGGGCTTCAACTCGAAGTCCGCCTTCTACAGCGCCTTCAGGGAGATCGCCGGCATGTCCCCCCTGGCCTACCGGAGGCGCCGCGGCGTCGCCGGGTCAGAAAAAAAGAGTCCCGGTATATAAACCGGGTCGACAGACCCCGGCGTCATCCCGTATACTCGCCCCATCAGCGGCGTCGCAGTACCGGTGCTCCGGCGCCGCATCGGGAGGTTTGCCATGTCACACCGCCCTTCCTGGTGGCTGGATTTTCTCAGGATCATCTGGCCCCTCACGATCGCCAGCGCGAAGATGACCCGGTTGCCCGTGGTGGGTCGCCTCTTCGCCGCCATGGTGCGGCCCGTCTTCACCGGCAGGAATTTCCACGTGAGCTACGTCCCGGTGAACGCCACCATCGACGGCGCCGCGAGCTCCTTCATTCCCGAGCGGGTGCTGGAGGAGCTGATCCGCCGCTCGGCCCACCGGATCACCATCAACCGCTGCACCTGCCGGGAAACCTATAAATGCCAACACTATCCTGTCGAGAACGCATGCCTCCACCTGGGTGAGGGGACGATGCACGTGGACGCGCACCTGGCCACGCCCCGCTCGGTGGACGAGGCCATCGCCCACATGAAGAAGATGATCGGCCTGGGGCTGGTCCCCATGATCGGCAGGGTGCGGATGGACGATTTCTTCTACGGCGCGCCCAACACCGGCAGGTCTCTCACCGTCTGCTTCTGCTGCACCTGCTGCTGCACCATCTTCAGGTCCGCCAGGTATTTCCCCGACGACGTCAAGGGCTCCCTGGTGCGCCTGAAGGGGGTGCACATCGAGATCGACACGTCCCGCTGCAGCGGCTGCGGCGAGTGCATCCGGGAGTGCTTCACCGGCGCGCTGACACGGGGCGAGGGGGGCATCCACTGGGACGAGGGACTCTGCAAGGGGTGCGGCCGGTGCGCCGCCGTCTGCCCCGAGGGGGCGCTCTCCATCGCCGTGGACGACGTGGAGGGGGCGGTGGATGACATCATGGGGCGCATCACGGCCCGTGTGAATATCGAATGACGCCGCGCCGCAGGCGCGGAGAATACACCGATCCGGAGGACAGCATGACATCATCGAAAGCCTTCTGGTTTTTTCTTCAGGGGGGCTCCATCGCCCTCTTTCTCGCCGCCGCCGCCCTGGGGCACCTCTTCCATCCGGAATGGGGCCCCATGGCCTGGGGATTCCTCATCTTCCTGGTGGTACTGCACCTGGGAGAATCCCCCGTGGGCCTGAAGATCGGGCGGTCGAAGGGCCTCTCGGCGCCCCGCTCGCTGGTGAAGACCTGGCTCTTCGGCTTCACCTGGTGGCTCCCCCTGAAGCGTGGCGTTCTGGAGAAGTAGCGCCATGTGGAACATATTCCGGTACGGTCCGACGAGGCGCATGGTGAGGGTGATGATCGCCCTCTCCTGGCCCACCATACGCTTCGGGAAGGCCTGGAGCAACAAGCCGGTGCTGAAATGGCTCATCAGGCCCTTTTTTAAGAGGCCCCACAACGAGGTCACCTCGATCCCCATCAACGAGAGGCTGGAGCTTCCGGGGAGCGTGCCGGTCCCCCTCAGGGTGGTGGAGCGGCTGGTGGCGGGCATTGAGGACCGATTCATCCTGCACGAGTGCATCTGCCGCGGCCACATGCAGTGCGAGAACCATCCCCGGGACATCGGCTGCATCGCCCTGGGCCCGGCGACCTCGCGCATGCACCCCTCCCACGGCAGGAGGGTCAGCGCCGATGAGGCGGTGGCCCACGTACGGCGCGCCGCGAAGGCCGGCCTGGTGGCCAATCTGGCCCACGTCTGGATCGATCCCCTGGCATTCGGCACCAGGTTCAGGGACCTCCTGTTCATCTGCTTCTGCGACGACTGCTGCTGCCTCTACCGGAGGCACATGACCGACCGCGGTCCCACCCTGGCAAAGGCGTACAGGAAAATACCGGGCATCTCAATAGAGACCGACGGAGACCTCTGCAACGGCTGCGGCGAATGCGTGAAGTCCTGCTTCCTGGGGGAAATCCGCATCGTGGACGGTAAAGCGGTGACAGACCTGGAGGCCTGCGCCGGGTGCGGGCAGTGCGTCCCGGCCTGCGCCAGGGGCGCCAGGAAGCTCGTGATCCCCGGCGAGGAGGAGCTGTACGAGAGGGTGATCTCCCGGGTGCATGAGATGTCCCGGGTGCCGGTGCGCGCAGTCCCGGCGGCAGGATGGCAAAGGGCCGGGGGATAGGAGAGGGGAGATGATCCCGACCGTCGCACATGTCATTCCCGCGAAACTTGTCCCCGCGGAAGCAGGGAGCGGGAATCCATTATGATACGACAACATTCATCGAATCAAGATAGGTGCCGGCTTCAGCAGCCGAAAAGACATGATAGAAGATCCATACTCTTCTGTTCAGCTAAGCCCCGGCTCAGTACTTCTGCAGGCTCTTGGCGATCCCGCGGTAGACGCTGTTGAACTCGCGCGTCACGGTCTCGTTCGATGTTTCCGTGAGCCCGGCGATGTACCGCCGAAAGGCCTCCACGGCGCCCCCGCCCTGCATCTTCCCAGAGGTGTAGGAGGGGTTGTCCGACTGCCTGGCCACGTGGATGGTGACGATGCTATCCCTGCCGTCGAAGAGGGTTATGACGCAGTCGACGCTGGGGCTTACGTCCTGGCCGATGCTGGCGAACTGGCAGACCCCCCGGAAGGAGCCGTCGGCGCTCTCGATGTAGCGCGGCGCCGTGACGGCAAGCCAGGCGGCGTTCACCGGGGGGAGCTCCACGGCCCGGTCCGGCGGTATCCCGGCGACGCTCCGCTCGGCATAGACCATCCTGATCATGGCGATGGAGTCTTTTGAATCGTCCGTGTACGAGGAGAGCCTCGTAAAACCCACGCCGCGGATATCGTAGCCGCCGCCACTGCCGAAGCCCACGTAGGTCTCGTCCACCAGGACGCTCATGTCGTCCTTCACCCATTGCTCCACCTTCCCTCTGCCCCAGGAGGCCGGGTAGCTGAAGCGAATGCGGAATTCCGGCTCGCTGTGGGTGAGCGTCGCCGGGGCCCTGAATTCCGTCAGGTAACGGTCGAAGCACCACCCGGTCTCGCCTGCGGCGGTCCTGACCTTCACCCAGCAGCCGCCGGCGCCGCCGATGGTCTCTCCCCTCCCCTTCTCGATGAGTGCCAGCTTCTCGCCGGCCTGGAGGTTCCGGACGATCGCCCCCTTTGTCGAGGGCTCGCTTCGGAGCCTCAGGTTCGACGCCGACGGCATCAGGAACTGGTCGGCAATAAGGCCGCAGAGCGGCAGGATGAGCGCGCAGAGGACAAGGGCGATTTTCTTCATGACGGAACCCCCGGGGAATGGAGAATCCTTCCTGAGAATACATGGACCGCCGGCGAAATCAAGAAAAAACCGCCCCCCGGAGGCGAAAATCCTAATCCTCGCACCTGGGGGGCGTCGCCGACGCTTTTTGCTTGCCATGGAAGGGCCTTTTCGGTATCATACATACACGATGAATCGCACCGGCTACACTGACCTCCCCCTGCACGGCGGCCGGGTTCCCCAATGGCTGGCGGAGCGCATGGCCAGGCTCGGCGGCGCCGTCGTCGAGGCCATCGTGGAGGATTACGGCAGGAAGGAGGTGCTGCGCCGCCTTTCCGATCCCTTCTGGTTCCAGGCCTTCGGCGCCCTCCTGGGAATGGACTGGCATTCCTCGGGGATCACCACCTCGGTGATGGGAGCGCTGAAGCGGGCCCTCCATCACTCTTCCGCCAGGCTGGGAATCTACATCTGCGGCGGCAGGGGGCGCCACTCCAGGAACACCCCGCGCGAGCTCCTGGCGGTGGCCGAGGGGACCGGCCTGGACGGCGACGGGCTGGTACGCTGCAGCAGGCTCAGCGCCCGGGTGGACAACAACGCGATGCAGGACGGGTATCAGCTCTACCAGCACTCCTTCATCGTCACCGAGGAGGGGGACTGGGCCGTGGTCCAGCAGGGGATGAACACCGTTACGGGACTCGCCCGCCGGTACCACTGGCTCTCCAGCTCGGTGCGCTCCTTCGTGGAGGAGCCCCACGCATCGATCTACGGAGAGAACCAGGGGACGATCCTGAATCTGGTGGACCGGAGGGCCGGCCTTGCCAGGAAGGGGATTGCCGATCTGGCCTCCGAGCGGCCGGAGAAGACCCTGGACGAGGTGAGGAGGCTGGTGATGCCGGCGCACCACGACGTGCGGCCCGGCGACGTGAACATGAAGCGCCTGGGAGCCGCCCTGGCCCTGGCCTACGAACGGGACCTCCGGGACTTCGAGTCGCTCCTCCTCCTTGAGGGCGTGGGGCCCAGGACGGTACAGTCCCTGGCCCTGGTGAGCGAGGCGATCCACGGCACGCCCATACGCTTCAGCGACCCGGCGCGCTTCTCCTTCGCCCACGGCGGCAAGGACGGCCACCCCTTCCCGGTGAAGCTCTCGGTCTACGACGAGACGATCCAGTTCATGGAGAAGACCGTCTCCAGGGCCAGGATCGGAATCGCCGATCGGCAGCGGGCCCTCAGGAGCCTGGCGGAGAACCTGGAGCGCATCGAGCAATTCAACGAGCCGGAGGCGCACTTCGGCCAGGCCATGATGAAGGAGCGGCGCGAATCCGCCCGCTACGGCGGCAGGACCGCCTTCGATGACCGGAAGAGAAAGAAAAGGAAACCGAAGGGACCCGACGATTCCGGCCAGATGAACCTCTTCTGACTTCACCGCGGCATCGTTGCACTGAGCATACTCCTCGCGGTGTGCGAGCGGTACCGGACAAAAAAACAAAAAAGTGTATTGTCACGATGCACATATCGTGTATTATGACGGCATTATCGCATTCCCTCTCCTTGATAGGTTCGGTGGGTGACGGATGAGACGATGTACGAACACGGCAATCATTTGTGCCGCAGCGATTCTTTTCATTTTGCCCGCGGCACGGGAGGCCCGGGGCGCGGGCCTGAGCGTCGGCGCCAACTCCTTTTACGCCTGGTGGTCGCCGTCGTTCAAGGACTTCTTCACCAACAGGACCGCCATCTTCCATCCGGCGATACGGCCCTACAACGTGCGCTTCGATTTGCACCCATCGTTTCTGGTGGGACCGAGCCTGTCGCTGTCGCTCCCGGCCGGGTTCACCCTCAACGCCGTGTTCCTCTGGAGCAGCTGGTACCATGCGGAGTCGACCATCACAAACGGTACATACACAGGAGGGTGTTTCATAGATGCCTACAGGCTGGACATCCAAAAATGGGACCTGGACGTTAATCTGAACTATGCCCTGACCGATTACCTGAAGCTGTTCATGGGGATGAAGCACCAGGGGTACACCTTTGATTATTCCGGCACTCAATTGTCGACTTCAACAATCACCCCCTATTACGGGAAGGTCTATTTCCGGGGGGTGGGGCCGGGACTGGGGATAAGCCTCAACATCAATCTTGCCGGCCCACTGTTTCTTCTGACGAACCTGTCAACGCTGTATCTCTATTCTGCCGACAGGATGCATTTCGTCGCCACGACCCACCTGCAGTGGGCGTACCATGTCGTCGGCTTCAACGGCACCGTGTCGCTTGCCTGGTATATCGAGCCGGCGTCGTTGACGGTGTCCCTGGGATTCCGCTACCAGTACCTGTGCTACTACCTGTGGGACAGCAGGACCAATGACTGGTTCTACACCGCTGCGGTTGCCGGTCCGGTAAGAGGAAACCGCAGCATACTGACCAGCGACGACCACTTCTACGGCATCACCCTGTCGGCGGTGTACAGCTTCAATTTCGGTGGCGACGACTAGGTGAGAATGCCTCAAGGGGACGGTCACCGCCGCCCCCTGTCTCCCCCGCCCCGCATCTCCCGGAAGACCGAGCGAATCCGCCTCCAGAACTCGTCGCGGTCGATCTCCCTCCCCAGGTACTCGCCCAGGACCCGCTTCATCGCCGGTGAGAAGGCGGCCCAGTATTTTTTCTGCCACCCCGGGGGGAAGGAGGCCGCCTTCTCCGGCGGCATGGTCCCCTCGCTGAAGGCGACGAACTGGTCCAGCATCGCGAAGAGCACCTCCAGGGGAATCCGCCGGTGCAGCGGCATCTCCGGCGGGGCCATCTGGTCCACCACCCTTCTCAATTCCTCCGGAGACATTTCGGGATTGTACTGCAGGGCCAGGTCGGCCACAAGCCGCCGGGCGGTCCCCTTCAGGTTGCGCTGTGTCAGGCCGATGTCCCGCTTGATCTGTTCCGCCATGTCCAGGGCCAGCTTGCGCACGTTGATGCGGCCGCCGATATTTCTTTTTCGCTCATTCATGAGCTCCTGAAGCTCCTGCAGCTCCGCGGGGCTCGCACTCTGCATGAAATCGTCCAGGATTCTCTGAAGCTCATCATCTCTCGGCATGATATCAGTCCTTTATTCCAAGCGTCCGGGGGCTTGATTCTCTTTTGTGACCCGGACCTGCGATCGCCGCGGTGAAGTCGCGCCGGGGCATGATGGCACCACCCCTTCAGGAACACGGGCACTCTGCGCCCCCGCATGGAATCGCTGCGCGGGAAATCATGCCGGCGCTTTCCAGGAAGTCAACGCGTTTTCCGCAGAACCTGTTCCGTGGAGCCCCGTCGATAGAATCCTCCCCGGAGCGCCTGCAGCGCAAGGGCAAGGGCCAGTACCGCGAGCCCCGAGGCGGCCGCCGCCGCCACCGGCAGCGTCTCCTGACCCGTTTCCGAAAGCCGCCTGGCGAGTATCCCCCCCATTGCCCAGGCGACGGCGAGAGAGTACGCCGGGTCCCTGAAACGGACCAGCACCGCCAGTGCCACCAGGGTGCATACCGTCACTGCCACAGCCGAAATCGCCAGGCCCGCGGGGCCAAAGACGTCCCACCGGAGACTCGCGGCCGCGGCAGCTGCGTTCGCCGCCGCGGCGACGGAAATCCAGCCCAGGTAGATTCCGAAGGGGGCGTGGAGGAAAAAACGCTGCGACAGCGGGGCCGGCTCGGCAACCTTCAGCCCCGCATAGATGAGCACCAGTGTTGCCAGGAGCCCCAGCATCACCAGCAGCGAGAGCACCGGGTATCGGTAATGCCAGGCGAAGATCCACGAAGCGTTAAGGAGCGAAGAGAGGGCGAAAAGTGCCCCGGGCCCCTTTGCGTAACCGGCGCCGCCGCCCCGTCCCGCCTGTATGACCCCCTGCAGGGCAGAAGCGCCGAGCAGCAGATAGATCACGCCCCAGATGGAAAAGGTGTAGCCCGCGGGGACCACCGGGTTCGGGTAGAGGTCCGATATCGCCCCGGTGGTCATTCCGTTGATGGGGAGCGCGCCGGCGCAGACGTTCACGGCCGCCATGACAAAAAAGGCCGCCAGGTTGACGAGCGCCGTCCTCACAATCCCCGCACCATCTCCCCCAAGGGCTTCCGGGGGGTGAGCCGGGGATGCTCCGCCGCGTACCCGACCGGCAGTATCGCCACCGGGACCTCCCCCGCCTCGGCACCGGCGATCGAAGCCACCGCGGCGTCGTCGAAGGAGCCGACCCAGACCGTGGAGAGCCCCGCCTCCTCCGCCGCCAGCATCGCGTAGGCGCAGGCGATGGTGGCGTCCTGGAGCGCGAAGAGGCGCTCACCCCTCTCGCCGTAGCGCCGGGCGGAGACCGCGGGGAGCGCGAGGAAGACCGCCGCCACCGGCGCCTGGGCGATGAAGAGCTGCCCCATGGCCGCTTCGGCCAGACGGCGCAGTGCCCCCGGATCCCGTACCAAAACGATGCGGTAGGCCTGCAGGTTCCCCGCCGAGGGCGCGGTCATGGCGGTCTCCAGGACCAGGGAGAGGTCGCGCTCGTCGAGGGCGGTCGATGAAAAACGCCTCACCGAACGCCGCTTCCTGCAGAGCTCCGCGAACTCCATGTCACCACCGGTTCATCACCTTTTCGGCGAATCCAAGGAAATTATTGATTGAAATGACCTTCTTGTCGTCCAGGACCGCCTTGCCGGTGAAGCGGCCGAATACCTGATGCTGGTTCGACTTGATGAGCAGCAGGTTCGCGTTGGAGTAGCGGTCGATGATGGGGACGAAGTCCATCTCGAACCGGTCGTCGCTGCTGGAGAAGGTCCAGGGCTTGGTGAAGGAGTCCTCGGGGATGTGGAAGGTCACGTGCTCCAGCTTGTGGGCCTTTTTCTTGTAGAAGAGCATGTTCTCCGTGGCGGCCGAGGTGTCGCCGAAGCCGTAGCCGATGTTGAAGCCGAAGAGCTCCCCCTGCACCCGGCCGGAACCGGAGCCCCAGTACCAGGTATTGGAGTAGCTCCAGACACCGCGCCCCCAGTCCAGCACGCCGAATGAGTTTTTCGGATCGAAGGGGAAGCGGCGGTCGCCGAGGAAGAGCTCACCCTGCGCCTCCATGCAGTTCACCTTCTGGTTGTAGTAGAAGGCGTGCCTGTTCTGGGGGAAGGGGGTGGCGATCACCATGGTGTCCATATCCTCGGGCTGCTTCAACCGGATCGTCCCCTTCAGGGGGACGCCACCGCTGAAATCCGGACAGTCCACGGTGAGGGTGCGTAATCCCTTCTCCCTGGCATAGGCGATGGAAATCGCCTTGTTCCGGAAGGCCACGTCCCCCTCTTTCGAGGTAGCTGGCATCCTGAAGGCGCCCATGGGGAAGGGGGTCATCACCGTTTTCGTGATCTCCTGCGGCTTCAGGAAATCGAAGAGTGTCACGGCGATGAAGCCCATGTACCCGTTGTCCGCCACCGTGAGGCCGATGCCGTGGTCCTCCGCGAGGACGCAGTAGTAGTCCCACTCCTTGAGCCTGAACTTCGGCGCCCTCACGGCCGTGCGGTCGTATGCCAGGATGAGGTCCCTGGCCCAGCCGCGCTGCCGCAGCTCCCCATTCTCGTCAAGCAGCTCCGATGCCCTGGTTATTTCGTTCTGCATGTCAATTCACCCTCTACCGCGCCGAGGCGCTTATTTTTTTCCCCTCATGCCGATCCGCGTATCGACACCGCCCACGCCGCGAGGACCTCCGTCACTCCTCTCGCTGTCACGGTCCGGAAATCACGCGCGGTCCCGTTCCACGGCGGCCCGCCGCCGGCAGACCCGTACCGATCACTGTTGTGTGTAAATTGTATACCCATGGCGCCGTACCGGTCAACACAAAAAGCCGGCGCTGCGGGAAAGTCGTCAGCCCCCTGCCGGCCTATCTCTTTTTCTGCAGGGATCCGATCATCTTCGCCACGGCGGCGTGGTTGTGCTTTATGGCGTATTCCACGGCTGAATCGTCGTGCCCGTCCCTGCTGTTCACGTTGGCACCCGATTCGATGAGGAGTCTCACCGCCGCCTCGTGCCCCTTCGCCGCGGCGTACATGAGCGGCGTCCTCCTGAGGTCATTCTCTGCGTTCACCTCAGCCCCCTTGTCGATGAGGAGCTTCATGATCTCGGTGTTCCCAAGGCCCGAGGCGTACATGAGGGCCGATTTCCCCTCCGCCGGGCGTTTCACCGGCCTGGCCATCTTCTTCACCCCCCGGCCGTTGTTGTAGAACTGCTGGAGATCGCTGAGGTAGAGCACGCTGGTGCTGGCACCGCTTTTCAGCAGCGCCCGTACCATCTCCACCCTGCCGCCGATCACCGCGCGCATCAGCGCCGTCTTCCCGGTGGTGTCGAAAAGGTCCGGATTGGCCCCAAGCTCCACCAGGGCCTGCACCGTCTCCCCCTTTTCGTTGTCCGATGCCCATATCAGCGCCGAGAGGCCGGCGGCATCCTGCCCGTTGACGTCGGCGCCCCGCCTGACAAGCTCCCGCACCACCTCGGTGTAACCCGCCGCGGCCGCGTAGGTGAGGGCGGTGCGCCCGCCGCAATCGGCCGCATCCGGCGTCGCCCCCCTGTCCAGGAGCATGCGGGTCACCTCCAGCCTCCCCTCATAGGCCGCACGCATCAGGGAGGTTGCCCCCATCCTGTCCGCCCTTTTCACGTCGGCCCCCTTCTCAATGAGAAACTGGACGATGTCGACGCTGCCGGCCCTGGCGGCGAGCATCAGCGGGGTTCTTCCCGCTTCATCCAACGTCTCCACGGGGATTCCGCCCTTCACGAGCTCCTTCACCTGGGCCGTATCGCCCCGCCGGGCAGCATCAAAGAGCCTCATGTCGTCGGACCTGCACCCCCAGGTGAATACACAAAGTGCTATGCAGAATGCGGGAATTGCTCGTTTCATCAACTCTCTCCTCTGGTACAGCGATATGGATTAGTGGTATCGCCGGCGGATCAGGTTACAACCGCAGGGGTCGCGCGTTACCGGGAATTGGATCCGAGAACGGCAGGACCATTGGATCCTGGTGATGCGATACCAGTGCCAGTTATAGCAGATCCGCGGCATAAGGCAAGGCAATTTTTATGAGGGTATCCCATTTTCGGGGCCGCGGGATCCCCGCCGTCCCCTCACAGGACCATCATGCGGCCCCCGGCCAGGGAAAAGACCTCGAGGCGCTCCGGGACCGCCAGCCCGAATGAGAAACCCTCGGCCCACCTGCCGTCCCTCAGCCTGCGGTACCATCGTCCCTCCGCCAGGGATCGCCGGAAATAGCGCAGGTTCTCCTCGTCCGCCGCCCCGTCGGGGAAGTTGCCGCCCCTTGCCCGGTGCAGCATCCTCGCCACCTTCCACAGGGTGGCCACGTCGCTCCGCGAGAAGCCGTCTCCGAACCGCCACAGGGCGCTGCCGCGCAGGAGCCGCCGCTCCTCCGGCATTCCGAGCCGCTCCAGCGCCGGCACCCCCGGCAGGAGGTAGAGGGGGGAGACACCGACGGAGACCGGCAGGCGGGCCAGCCAGATCAGGTCCTCCAGCGCCCCTTCCGCGGTCCCCCCGGGGAGCCCCAGGATGCAGAAAACCAGCGTGCCGACGCGCCCCCCGATGGTCGCCACCGCCTCCTGGAGCGCCCGACGCGAAAAGGGTCTCCCCAGGGAACTCCCGAGGCCGCCGTTGCCGGTCACCAGGGAAAAATTGAACTCGACGAAGCCGGCGGCGATGAGGTCCTCCAGATACGGCAGGACATTGGAGAGGGTGATGCCGTTCATGGCGGTAAAGACCATGCCCCGGTCATGGTACCGCCGCAGCAGGGGGATCACCTCCCCGGCGAAGGCCGCATCGTCAAGGAAATTGTCGTCCTCGAAGTTCACCATCTCCACGCCCGATTCATGGAGCGAGCGGAGCTCGCCGTCGATGGAGCCGATGCTTCGACGGGAGGGGGCGCGGTGCCGGTGCACGGCGCAGAAGGCGCAGCGGTGGGCGCATCCCCTGCCGAGCACCACCGAGGCGGTACGCCTCCCCCGGAAGTACCGGAAGCCGGCCCTAGAAGGGGGGGAATCCGGTACCGGCGCCGTCGAAGACGGCGATGCTGCGGGGTGCGGCGCCGTCGCCGAACCGCCGGTGCGGCAGACCAGCCCCGGCACCGAGGCGAGCCTCCTCCTCCCCAGCAGCGCCTCGGCGAGCGCCGGCATCCCCTCCTCGCCGGGCCCCTGCAGCAGGTAATCGGCACGGCACGTCTCCAGGAGCGCGGCCCCCTCGGCATCCACCGCCCATCCCCCCGCCGCCACCAGGGCCGCGGACCCCTCCTTGATGCGGTCGATCAGCTCCGCCACGTCCGGCCAGTAGCCTGAGAAGAGGGCGGATATCCCCGCGAGATCGTAGCCCCCGTCGCGGACCCGCCGCACCACGGCACCGGGGGAGTCGCCGAAGCGGTAGTAGCCGGAGAAGAGGGAGAAGTGCGAGTCGTCCTCGCGGTAGTATTCGTCCAGGTGGGAGAAGCAGTCGGGACGCGCCGTCGGCCGCCTCTTCCCCGGCGGCCTGGCGTCGTAGACATCCACCGTCACGCCGGGGACGCGCCCGAGCGCGGCGGCGATGTAGAGAAGCCCCAGGGGCTCGGTCCTGGCCGGGGTGTCGTAATAGTCGTACACCGGCGGCGAGATGAGCAGGATACGCATCGTGCGGCGCCCCCCCTTCAATGGATCCCCTCCAGAGCAGCGGCATGGATCGTCTTCTCCTGCCGTTACACCATCACGGGCAGGATAAATCCATTAAAAAAGCTACCACAACCCGCTTTTTGTGCCGATAGGAGTAGTAACTTACACACTCAAGGAGGCGTCATGGTTCATTCAGACCTTGACATGAAGGAGTGGAAAAAGGAACAGCTTTCCTATTTTCAGAACTACCTTAAGAATTTTAAGGAAGGGACACAGCAGCACACAACGCTGAAAAAGAAGGTTGACGAGCTCTCCAGGCTCATATAACCCACTCCCCGCCGGTCCGGGACCGGCGCCATTACCATCACTGACGGCGGAGCACAGCTCCGCCGTTTTGTCTATATGTTCAGGTAGATCAGGCAGATATCGTCATAGAAGGACTCCGATCCGGAGAATTCCACGATCCGCCGGTAGAGGTTGTCGATGAAGCCCCCCCCCCCGATCCCCCGCGATTCCAGCAGCGCCTCCTGCAGCGGCCCGTACTGGAACTGGATATTCTCCCTGTTCCGCTCCTCCAGGAGACCGTCGGTGTAGAGAAGCATCGAGCAGCCCCGGGGCACGCTGATCTCGTTGTTCACGATATCAATGTCGATATGGCCCATCTCGTCGTTGTCGAAGACGGCCAGCGGTATCGATGCGCTCCCCCTGAGCGTCTCCACCCTCTCGGGATAGATCAGGAAGGGTGGATTGTGCCCCGCGCTGGCATAGATGAAACCCCGCGTCGAGGGATCGTAGATGCCGTAGAAGGCGGTCACAAAATTGTCGGCGGTCTGACCGGAGAGGAGGCCGTTGAGATAATAGAGCAGATCGGCGGGGTTCTCCCTTCTCGCACCGGCCTGCAGGATGAAGGACTTCACCATGGATGTGACGAAGGCGGCGGGGACCCCGTGCCCCGCCACGTCGCTCAGGAAAATGCCGATCCGGTTCGAGTCGCGGAAACGAAGGAAATCGAAAAAATCGCCCCCCACCAGCTTCATGGGCCGGTACAGGGTGTAGATGTAATCAACCGGGGCCCGCGAGGGTATCAGCTTCTTCTGGATCTGGCAGGCCATATGGAGCTCCATCTCGTACTCCTGGTTCCGCTCCTTGAGGCTGTTCTTCTCCCTGAGCAGCTGTTCGGTCTGCTCCCTGATCTGGTCCTCCAGGGCCTTCATCATCTCCAGGTTTTTCTCGAACTCCTCCTCGTTGGTGCTGAAGGCGTCGTCGAGGATGCGATGTACCACCGCCAGGAGACCGCAGAGCAGGGCCATGCCGATACAGCAGGCAGCGGCCTGGAGGCGCACCAGGGCGAACACCTGTGGTGTCGACAGTCTCCAGGAGGCCGCCGCGACGGCAACCATGCCGGCCGAAAGGATTACGGCGGTGGCCGCCAGGGCGCGGAGCGTTCCGAAGATTCCGGCCAGTGCGACGACGGCCAGGGCCAGCGGGAGCGTGGCCCCCGAACCGTCCGCAAGGAGCCCCCGCATACCCTGGTATGACGCGGCGAACCAGGCGGCCGTGTAGACGGCCAGCAGCAGACGGATCGAGCGGTCATATCGCCCCAAGGAGATGAGATGGATGCCCAGCAGGTGCACCGTCACCAGGGAGTAGAGCAGCGGCAGGAAGGGACGGTCAAGGCGGCTGCCCGTGACGGCAAGAACAACTGCGGCGCCGAAGGCCGCGGTGCCGGCGACCATGTGGACCCAGAGGAGGGCACGGGCCTTCTTCTTCTCCAGAAGCGAGGACCACTGGGGCAGTTCCAGGAGACGGCCCGGATCGAAGGGGGCGATTCTCATGATTTTCCACTGCATCCGACACCCCTGGGGCCAGAATTCCCCCCGGCGCCGTCGGGAGGGGGCCCCGAATGCCACGGCACTACTATACACCATGCGATCCCCCCGTGTCAAATACTGTACGGTCCGCCGCTCAATTTATTGTCGCGGCAGCCGGGGCGGGCAATGGAAAAAGACTGTTGACAAAGGACCGGATCCGCCGTATACAGATGCATCGCTTTACAGGAGGATACCAGGAATGAACAGCTTTACCAGCGTCATCATCCCCCACCTCATCGGTCTCTTCTTTATCGTGCTGGGATGGTACATCAGCATCCTCAACGTGGGGCTGGCGCGATTCCAGACGAACGTCCTCTTCTCCCGGTGGACCCTGATCGGCCTGATCCTCATCGTGCTGGGCGCCTACATCCCCAACGCGTGGGGATTGATCCGCCGCAAGAAATCCTAGGGCCCCCTGCCCGCGGACGACGACAATCGAGACGCCCCTACTCCGCGGGCATCCCCTCCTCTCGCATCACCCGGCACAGCAGGTCCGGGTAATCGGTGACGATGCCGTTGATCCCGCACCGTATGAGGTGGCGCATGTTCTCGGTGCGGTTGATGGTCCAGGCGAAAACCGGCACCCCCCTCTCATGGGCCGCGTCGATGAAGCCCTCGGAGACGATTTGAATGCCCGGATGCCTCCCGGTGTACTCCGGGGACCTGCCGAAATGGTACTGGGGTACGAAGAGGGCCCGGTCCCGGGGCCGGCAGAGGCGCATGAGGCCGGCCCCCCGGCAGAGCAGGAGGCGCACCACCTCCAGTGGGGGCGCGGAGCGGACGATGTCAGGGTGCACCCTTCTTAAATACCGCATAACGTTACCGTGGAACGAGCCCACGATCACCCGCCCCTGGGCCTCCCGGTCGCGAATGATCTCGATGACGCGGGCCGCGAATCCCCTGTCCCGATCCTTTACGTCTACGGAGAAGAGCGAATCCGGAAACATGGTGAGGGCGGCCTCCAGGGTGGCGATGCGGTACCCCCTCCCCCGGAAGGGATAGGTCTTCCCCCCGTCGAAGGTGATGGCGTACCCGGCGTCCAGCGATCTGACGGTGCCGAAGGAGAGCGAGGAGACCGGCCCCCGGCCGTTCGTGGTGGTCTCCAGCAGATTATCGTGCCGCAGAACCGCGATGCCGTCAGAGGTGCGGCGCACGTCCGTCTCCAGCAGGCAGCCGGGGAGCATCACCCTGGCAGCGGCGAAGGACTCCAGCGTGTTCTCCGGAAACTCCTGCGGCGCCCCCCGGTGGGCCGCCGGCGTGAAACGCGTGATGTCGAGAATTCGATCGATCGGCCTCATACCCCCTCCTCCGTACCGGCATCCCCGAATCGCAGGGAACGCCGCGCGTAATGCCGGTAGGGTCTTTCGGCCCCGTACCGCCGGGCCCTCTTCATGGATACAGGAGTCCCCCTGATTTTGATACCCTTTTTTCCCCAAAGGGGGAAAAAGGCTTGTCGCATCCACTTTCAACAGCTATTTTTCAAGCATTCCAATTTTTAAACGTCTTGTTCGTCGGACACATCGCCGGCGGCTGAATGCGTATCCCTTCACTCCGGGGTTTTCGCGGGGGGAGGATGCTGGCACCAGCCATCGTCAGTACGGTAATCCGCGGCGATCGGGGCCCTATGATCCGACAGAGCGGCAGTCGCAGGAAAAAAAAAGGTAAACACCTTGACAGGAACGGCCATCTTTTGTATTTTTAGCATATGCTAATAATAGGATACAGCTAGCCGTGCCGAGGCCGCCGAAATGCCGAAGAGTCCTGGGGGAACCCGCAACCCCGGTGTTCAAGCCGGCGGGGATACCGAAGTGCGATCTCCAGGAGGTTACGCTCTCCCTGGACGAGTTCGAGGCGGTGCGCCTGGCTGACCTCCAGGGGGAATACCAGGAGGAGGCGGCAGCCGCCATGGGTATCTCCCGGCAGACCTTCGGCAACATCCTGGCGAAGGCGCGCCGCAAGATCGCCGACTGCCTGGTGAACGGAAAGGCCCTGAAGATCGAAGGGGGGCACATCGAGATGGACATGCGAACCTTCTTCTGCGGCACCTGCAGGAGCGAGTGGTCCGAACCCCTCGGGACCGGAAGACCCCGGGCCTGTCCCCGATGCGGCAGCGAAGACATCGCCAGGAACACCACAGTGCCGGGGGATGGCTACATGAATAGAAATCATCGTGAACATGGAGGCACACAATGCTGATAGCAATCGCAGCTTCGGGGGCACCACCGGAGGCGCCCGTGGAGGAGAGGTTCGGCCGGGCCAGGGGCTTTTCGCTCTACGATACGGACCAGGGGACCGCGTCCTGGCATGACAACAGCCAGAACCTGCAGGCCCCCCAGGGGGCGGGGATACAGGCGGCAAAGCACGTTATCGAAAGCGGTGCCAACGCGCTGATTGCACGAAACGTGGGCCCCAAGGCCTTCGACCTGCTCACGCGTCACGGCATTGCAATATACCTCTGTCCCGAGGCTTGCCGGACGGTGGGAGACGCCGTCGAGGGCTATAACAGGGGGACCCTGGAGCAGCTCTCCACGGCGAACCAGGACGGGCACTGGTAAAAAAAATCAAGGGAGGTGCGGTATGGTGAAGGAGAAGAAACACGAGGCCTCAGGAGCCGCGGCCATTCATGCTGAGCGGTGGAACCGCATCTGTCTTGCCCTGGAAGAACTGCTGGTCCACGCCGAGCAGTGCGGGTCGCAGTGCCTTTCCCGGGGATCCGACAAGCTCTATTCTCAGATCGCCACGGTGGGCAACAGGCTGAAGCGCATACGGGAAGAGATGCGCCAGAGCGGCCACTGCGGGGAGGGGCGCGCGGGGGAGATACTCTTCGCCGGGGATTATGCCGCCGAGCTGGATGCGGTACACCAGGCGATTGAGCAGAAACTCGAGGCATGCAAGGAGATCTGCGGGGAATTCTCGCACGCCGAGACGAACATGCACATCACACAGCGGTGCGTCGAGATGCACGAGAACCTCCGGCATATCGAGTCCCTGCTGCAGGAACGCATGAAGTACCTTCGGATCAGTTCGGTCTACTGAGCGGAGCGTGGAGCCGCACCGCACAGGGAGGTGCACCCGAACAACGAGGCAATTGGACCGGCCCCGCATGCGAAGGGCCGATGAGAGGGGAGGAATCGGTCCGCATCAGGGGCGGGGCCTCCCGGGACGAAAATAACGGCATCTACACAAGGAGCGACAGCAATGAAGACAAAGATATCCGTAATGGCTGAAAACACGGTTGAAATGCCGAAAAACGCCATCGGCGAGCACGGCCTGTCAATGCTCATCGAGCGGGAGGACGCCACCCTCTTCGACACCGGCCAGGGTTTCGCGCTGATGCACAACATGAAGGCCCTGTTCAAGGACCCGGCGGCAATATCAAGGATCGTCCTGAGCCACGGACACTACGATCATACCGGCGGCCTGAAGGGCCTGCTGGAATCCCAGAAACGGGAGATACCGGTCTTCGCCCACCCTGAGGTCTTCACCGCCAGGGTGGCCCGCTACGACGGCCCCCAGGGCCCCGTGGACATCGCCATCGACATGCCGAACAAAAAGGAGGAGTACGAGGCGCTGGGCGCCCGGTTCGTCCCCGCCGGCGGGAGGACCGATGTGACGGAGGGGATAACCGCCTTCGCCGACATCCCCCGGCCGGCCGGATGGAAGGGTTTCGACGCCAGGCTGAAGCAAAAAACCGGCGACGCCGTCATCGACGATCCCTTCAACGACGACCTGTCGCTCCTGCTGGAGACCGAGTCAGGCCCGGTGGTGCTCCTGGGATGCGCCCACGCCGGGCTGGTGGAGATCCTGGACCATATCGCCGGCGAGACCGGCCACCGGTCGTTCCATGCCGTCATCGGCGGCACCCACCTGGGGAGCGCGCCGCCCGAGTACCTGGAGCGGGCGATAGGGGCGCTGGAGAAATACGGCGTGAAGATCGTCGCCACCTCTCACTGCACCGGCTTCAGGGCGGCGGCGATACTGGCCGGGACCTTCGGGGAGCGATTCCGCACCGCATCGGTGGGATCGGCCTTCGAATTTTAGGCGGGAAGAAGATGGATATAGTGATAACCAGCGGCAAGGGGGGGACCGGCAAGACCATGCTCTCGGCCGCCATCGCCAGCCTCATGGGCGATGCCGGCTCCGCCGTGTGTCTCATGGACTGCGACGTGGAGGCGCCCAACGCGGCGCTCCTGCTGAAGATCCCGGTCAAGCCGGTCGATGCCGCCACGGTGCCGGTTCCGAGCGTCGATACCGAGCGCTGTACCGGCTGCGGTGCCTGCGAGAAAATATGCCGCTACAACGCCATCCCGGTGATACAGGGCCAGCCCCTGGTGCTGCCGGAACTCTGCCACGGCTGCGGCGGCTGCGCCCTGGCCTGCCCGGAAAAGGCCATCCACGAGGTACCGCGCGAGATCGGCGCCATCGAGGAGGGGGAGCGCGGAACGCTCCACTTCGTCGGCGGCAGGCTGAATATCGGCGAGGCCATGTCGCCGCCGCTCATTCGGGAGGTGAAGCGCCGGTATTACGGGAGCGACACGAGGATCATCGACTCACCCCCCGGCACCTCATGCCCCGCCGTCACCGCCGCGGACGGCGCCCGCTACGCCGTGCTGGTTGCCGAGCCGACCCCCTTCGGCCTGAACGACTTCATACTGGCATCGCAGATGCTCAGGGCGCTGGAGATACCGCTGGGGGCGGTGATCAACAGGGACGGCTGCGGCGACGGCGGCGTCGACCACTACTGCCTCGGCCAGGGGATCGAGGTGATCGCCAAGATCCCCCAGAGCTGGGAGATCGCCGCGGCCTATTCCCGGGGCGAGGCGGTGGAACACCTGCTGGAACACCACCGCGACGCACTGGATACCATCGCAGAAACGGCGCTGCGCGGCGCCGCGAGGTGCTCATGACGATCAGGGAACTGGTGGTGATCAGTGGAAAGGGGGGTACCGGCAAGACCAGCATCGCCGCCTGCTTCGCCGCACTGGCGGAGCGGAAGGTCATGGTGGACTGCGACGTGGACGCCGCGGACCTGCACCTGGTGCTCTCACCGGTAGTGACCAGGACCGAGGCCTTCCAGGGGGGATGGGTGGCCATAAACGACCGGTCGCTCTGCATCGGCTGCGGCGACTGCACGATCTACTGCCGCTACGGCGCCATCATGGATTTCTACGAGATCGACCCGCTACGCTGCGAGGGGTGCGGCGTCTGCGCCGAGTTCTGCCCGCACGGCGCCATCGAGATGCAGCGCAGGGACTCCGGCTCGTGGTTTCTTTCGGACACGCCCCACGGTCCGCTGGTGCACGCCAGGCTCAATATCGCCGAGGGGAATTCCGGAAAGCTGGTCTCCCTGCTGAAGGAGGAGGCCAGAAAAATCGCCCAGGAGAGGGGCTACGGCCTCATCATCGCCGACGGCTCACCCGGCATCGGCTGCCCGGTGATATCCTCGCTGGCGGGTGCCAGCGCCGCCCTCATCGTCACGGAGCCGACGCCCTCGGGAATGCACGACCTGGAGCGGATCAGTGCCCTCACCGCGCAGTTCCGCATACAGACCTACGTCTGCGTGAACCGTTTCGACGTCAACAGGGAGATGACCGACGGGATCGTTGACTGGTGCAACGAGCGCACCATCCCCATGATAGGGAAGATCCCCTTCGACCTGGACTTCAACCGCGCCCAGGGGGCCGGCACCACCATGGCCGAGTTCTCCTTCGGGGCGGCGTCCTACGAGATCGCGCACATCTGGGGGACAATCAGCCGTGAGCTCTGAGACCTTCACCATGAAGCCCATCGGCGTCATACGGAGCCCCTTCCAGAACACTGCACAGGGTGTGCCCATCCAGGGGGCCCTGGCGCCGGAGATCCGCGGGACGGTGGAAATATACCCCGAATACGTTCCCGGTCTGAAGGACCTGGAGGGATTCTCGCACGTTTGCCTCCTGTACCTCTTCCACCGCGCCTCGGGCGAAAAGCTCACGGTGGTGCCCTATATGGACACCGAACCGCGCGGGGTCTTCTCCACCAGATCGCCGCACCGGCCCA
>JAFGJK010000114.1 GCA_016929135.1 Spirochaetota bacterium
GGCGCCTTCTTCAAGATATTCCCGATGATATCGCTGTACGGCGAATACGTGTACACCTTCGGCGAAACGAACGGCAACGCCACGAGGAACAGCGCCATTCACGCCGGCGTGCGCGTCAGCATCTGATCCGCGCCGCAACCACCGAACACAGGGAAAAACCCATCGCCGCGATGGGTTTTTCTTTTTTTTGGCGTTGACATCCGGCACGGCGGCGGCAGAGTTGATCGGTGCGGGGAGGCCCATGAAGCGGGAGATGACAATCACATTGAAGCTCTATTCGGGGCTCCACAAGGAGCTCACGCGGGAGGGATACGATCCCTCCCGGGGGGTGGCGCTGACGGTGGCGCAGGGCACCAGGCTGAAGGGTGTGCTGAAGGAGCTCCGGATGCAGAAGCCCTCGTCAAACGCCTATTTCAGGAACGGCGAGAGGATCGGTCTGTGGACGAAGCTTCGCGACGGGGACGAGGTCTCCTGCCTGCGCCCGTCGGGGGGAGGCTGATACCGGGGCCCCTCAGCGTATTGCCTGGAGATACTTCCCGATTCTCTGGAGCGTCTCACGGGCCCTCTCCGGGTCTTCCACGCGGACATCGATGTTCCTTTTCCCGAAACGCTGCTCCGTCAGGATGCCGGCGCTGACGGCATGGGCAAAGGCGCTCTGGTAGGTCGGCATTGAGAGCGATTCCGACAGCGCCACGTCGCCCAGATGGAACATCGTGATCCCCTGTTTCCGGATCTCGCTCATCATTTCCCTGCGGCTCCTCTTTCCGCCGGATTCGGCGATCGTCCGGTACACGATCTGATATGACTCCAGAAAATCCTGCACCCCCCTGGCGTAAAACCTCAGGTCATCCTGGCGCGTAATCTGCACCGACTCCCCCTGCAGCGTGACGATCCCGCAGGCCTCGAAATAGGCCAGGGCGCCGTCGAGGGCCGCCGCAGCGTCTTCCATGGCGGAGGTGTAGACGAACTCATCCCTCAGGAGCTCCATGATATCAGAAAAGGTGTCCCGGAGCCCCTTCATCCTGGCCGAGTCGTTCGCCCCGAGTGCCATCAGCGACACCGACGCGTAGGAGAGCGGCAGAAGATAATGGACGATGTTGTTCTTGTATAGATTGATGCGCGGCCTCGATTCCTCCCCCACCGCGTAGAGGCCAGAGGGCTCACCCTGGCCCTCCTGCTCGATCTCCCTGACGATGTCGTCGTTCTGGTAGGAGGAGATCACGTACTCGATGATGGAATCGAACTCCCCGTCCTTCAGCGAGGGGGTCATTGGCACGCCGCACGAGGCGAGGTAGTCGTACAGCTGGCGCACCCTCTCCTTCAGCGTCTCCGTGGTGAATCCCCGGGAGACCGACAGGAGCAGGGCCGTGGTGACCAGCGAGAAGGGGGTCACCTGCACCACCTCGTTGATCTTCCTGGCGAGGTACATCCCGATCTCCTCGGTGGGGTCCCCCTCCGGGTACTGCTGACGGAGGGTCTGGTAGCTCACCGGCTCGTTGAAGCTGAGGTACACGCTCCCGTATCTCCGCCGCAGGAGCTTCCTGCTCTGCACGAAGGCGGATGTGGACTCCTTCTTCTTCTCCTTCCCCTTGATCTCTCCCAGGTAGGAGGTCTCCTCCAGGATGCGGTCGTAATTGATGGAAAGGGGGACGAAGACCATGTCCCTGTTGTACCCCTCGTCGATCGATTCTATCAGGTATTTCAGAATGCCCATCTTCGGGTACACCAGCTTGCCGGTGCGGGAGCGCCCCCCCTCGATGAAGAATTCGATGCTGTACCCCTCGTTGATGAGGGTCTTCACGTACTGCCTGAAGATGGTGCCGTAGAGCTTGAGCCCCTTGAAGGAGCGCCGCATGAAAAAGGCCCCTGACCGGCGGAAGACCTTGCCCATGGGGAAGAAGAGGAGGTTCGAGCCCGCGACGATATGCGGGGGGATGATCTTGTTCTCGTAGCACATGCTGGACAGGATAAGGTAGTCCATGTGGCTCCGGTGGCTCGGCACGTAGATGAGCGGCCCCGCCTGGGAGGCCTCACGGATCCTCTTGAAGTCCTCGATGTCGTAGTGAAAGCCGTCGAAGATCCTCCGAAACATGACCTGCACCGACTTGTAGAAGTAGTTGATGTAGAGGATGGAGAAATCGGCGGCGATCTCCCTGAAATAGCCGTAGGCCTTTTTCCGGAGCCTCTTCTCGCTGGTCTTCTCCTCGTCGGTGACCTGCTGTATCGTGTCCAGGACGTTTGTGTGGTACAGTACCTTCTCCATCATCTCCTGACGCGTCTTGATCACCGGACCCAGCACGCTCCGCTTCTCGAAGCTGTAGGATTCCAGGAGCTTGCCGCGCACCCGCCGCGCCACCTCGCGGGAGGTCTCGTCGGGGAACTCCGCGATCTCGTCCATCAGGTTCACCGGCGAGGCGATCCGTATGAAGGCCGGCGTGGCTGAGCGGGCCACCGTGCTTACGGCGGATATGAGTGACCGGTCGCCGGTGGCGCTGGGCGTCAGGAGCGCCTTGGTGCGCTCCGGGTTGTGGTTCCAGAAGGATATCTGGGGTACTATGAAGATCGGCATCTGCACCCGCCTCTGGATCTCCACGAGGTGCTGGATCGGATCCTCCTCGATGTCGATGTAGCGCCGCTTGAACATCTTCCCCGAGAGGAGTGAGAAGATTATCCCCTTGTTCTCGCGGAGCACCTGCTCCATGTACTGCTGGTCCCCGATGGGCTCGTGCTCGATCTTCTGCGTGAGCCGCGAGAAAAAACGAAACATCCGCTTGAAGAGGTTCGAGATGATCTGCAGGCTGTAGAGGCTGAAATCCAGCGCCAGGTGCGGCACCGGAAGGTCGTGCCTCCGAAGGGCGTTCATCAGGATGAGGAGGGAGGTGACGGAATTCTGGAACGAGGCGTACACGATCCTCCCCTGCTGCGCGCAGTCCTTGAGGGTCAGGAGGCTCTCGCCGTCGAAATCCATCCTCATGAAGAAGAGGTGGATGAGCCGCTCCATGAGGAAATTGGTTCTGCGCTTTATCAGTGAATCGTTGATATAGGACGACAGGGAAAAACGGAGATCGGACATCGCGCTACCCTAAATCCTCAACGCCGGGGATGATCTTGAAGAACTGGATGACCCCCACCATCTCCAGGAGCGAGGTCACCCGGGGTGTGGGGTTGATCAGCACCAGCTCGACCCCCTCGTCGGAGAAACGGTCCTTCACCTTGATGAGATCGCCCAGCCCCGAGCTGTTGAGGTAGGTTTTCTGCGTCAGGTCCAGGGCGATCTCCTTCCGCTTGCCGTTGTAGAGCCCCAGGATTTCGGAGATCACCTCGTCAACCCCCTGCGGCGCCAGGGTACCGTCGCTTCCGGCGATATTGACCACCAGGATATCCTTCACAAATCTGTGTTCCAGTCCCATGAAATGCCCCTCTGTATTGAGTTGAATTAGGCCCCCACACTCACCGCCGTATGAAGCAACGGACCCTCCATCGGAAGGGCGCCCTGAAAGCATATTTAACAGAATCTATAATACCATGAATCACGAGGCAAGTTTTTTTTCGCATCTTTCCGTGCCCCGCATACCCGCGGCGGGGAAATATCCTTTTCAGGATAAAAATATGCATTTTTATTGACATAATCTAAAAAAAATGAATTGAAAATTATACTCTCATCCCATTATTGTGTTTTGAACGACGACTGATTCGAAGATTCGGCGTGTTTGCTCTATTTTTAACACAAAAAGTTGACAGTTGCGGTAAAATTTTCTATTTTCCAACGATCGGGATGTGGCGCAGTCAGGTAGCGCGCTGTGTTCGGGACGCAGAAGTCGGGAGTTCGAATCTCCCCATCCCGACATAATTTTTCAGAGGTGAGCAGAAGACTGATTGGAGTGTTCCGGGAATACGTCCCCATATGTATACAAATACAGCACTGTGACACAGGAACTACTCCGTGTCAGGGCGATCTATGGTGAGCGCGAATAAAACCCTTCTCTACAAAATGTCCTTCCCCTCTGATAGGAATTTCCGTCAAAAGGTCGTCGAGTCGGTCATTCACGAGGTATTCAACGGCAAGCTGAACCCGCAGATCGAGAAGGAGGAGCTCTATCTCATCATCGACGAGGCGGTCACCAACGCCATGGAGCACGGCAACCATTGGGATCCCTCGAAGCACATCGTCGTCGAGATCATCACCAACACCTCCAGCATCTCCATCCACATAACAGACCAGGGCAAGGGCTTCGACACGGTGCGGGTGAAGGACGCCATGAAACGCAGGAACGTGCTGAGTACCCGAGGCCGCGGCATCTACATCATAAGCCAGTTCAGCAGCCCCACCTGGAACGACGCCGGAAACCAGATCAAGCTGAAGATCCGACGGAGCCAGAACTGACGTGGCGCCGGCCGGAATCCTCATGGCGGGCATCCTGTCGCTGTTCGATTTCCTCGGCCCCTCCGGCATGGACAGGGCGGGAAGATCGGCGGCGGGGCTGATGGATGGCCTCGAGGAGCTGCGGACCGTCGCCGCCGGCATCGGCTCCTTCACCGGAAAGATCGCCGAGTTCACCTCTGTCATCGGCATCGCCGTGATCCTCCTCTTCCTGGCGATCCTCCTCATATCGGCCGGCCTGGGCGTCCTGGGGGTACCCAGGGGGAAGGCCTCGTTCCTGATGTCGCTGGCCATCGCCGACGGGATATGGATCGCCTGGAAGCAGAGCTTCGACCCGGGGCAGTTCGGCTACCTGCAGGAACTTTTGCGGTCGAACCTGATCCTCCTCGTCCCGCTCCTCGCGGTGGCCCTCGTCTCGTTTCTCGCCGCCAGGGTGCCGCGCCTCTACCGCCAGGTCATCGCGCCGCGCCTCAGGCGAGGGAGGGGGCACCTTTCGAAGAACGAGATGCTCCAGTACCTGGAGGAATACCAGGCCGCGCGGGGCGACCTGGAGCGGTCGCTCCTGAACGACATCGGCCGCGCGGGGAACGAATGGGTATCCCTCTCACCCCGGACGCGGGAATCGGCGAAAACGCTTCAGCGCACTCTGGGCCTCCTCTCGGAGCGGCGTGACGGGGACACGGAATAATCGCACGTCACTCCCAAAAAGAGTTGACTCGGACGGCCTTTTCGTGCAGTAATGAAATGACGGCAGACGGTTTTTTTCTTGCCATATGACGCGTACCATCCGTTAATGTAGTCTGTCGGCATGATTCGCCTTCCGTTCCCCGGCGGGCCGGGGAATGCCGCGGATGCGCGAAAGGGCCTCCGGATCTTGGAGACGGCACCGCATCGGCCGTCAACTACACAGAAGGGAGATACTTGGCGATGCTAGAATCGACCGATACCAACAGCGAACGGACATACCTGCTGCACGTGGACCTGGTATCGTCCAACATCAAACGCCTGGAAGAGGAATTCAGCAAATTCATCGCGGAAGACACCAGGGACATCATCATCGACCTGAAGAACGTCGCCAAGATCGACTCCATGTCCATCGCCACCCTCATCCGTATCAAGAAGAAGCTCTCGGAAAAGGACCGGACGCTGAAGCTGATCAACCCCAACGATGGGGTGCTCCGGGTCCTGGACCTCTCCGGCCTCGAGACCTACCTTCTGGACTGACCGCCATGACGCCACTGAAGCGACTGGAAGGGGCACCGGCGAAGGGTCCCCTTGTGCTGATTATCATGGACGGCTTCGGCATCGGCCCCGAGAACGAGGGGAACGCCTGGCACCTGGCGCGGACCCCGGTGCTGGACGGCCTCATGGCATCGTGCCCCGCCACGACCCTGAAGGCCCACGGCACGGCCGTGGGGCTCCCCAGCGACGCCGACATGGGCAATTCCGAGGTGGGGCACAACGCACTGGGGGCCGGCAGGGTATTCGACCAGGGGGCGAAGCTGGTGGGCCGGGCCATCGCGTCGGGCGCGCTGTTCGCCACCCCCCTCTGGAGTGAGCTGACGGAGAAGCCGTCGGCGGGCGGCACACTCCACCTCATCGGCCTCCTCTCGGACGGCAACGTCCATTCCCATATCGAGCACCTCTTCAGCCTCATCGACAGGGCGGCGGCCGACGGCGTGCGGCGCCTCAGGGTGCACGTGCTGCTGGACGGCAGGGACGTGCCGGAGACCTCGGCACTGGAATACGTGGACCGTCTCGAGGAGTTCCTGGGGGGGATCAGGGGGAAGGGGCCCGACTTCCGCGTCGCCTCGGGGGGCGGCCGGATGGTCACCACCATGGACCGCTACGAGGCAGACTGGTCGATCGTGCAGCGCGGCTGGGAGGCCCACGTCCTCGGCGAGGGACGGCGCTTCGCCTCGGCCCGGGAGGCGGTGGAGGCCTTCCGGAGGGAGACCCCGGGGATCACGGACCAGTACCTCCCCCACTTCGTCATCGCCGACGAGAAGGGACCGGTGGGCCCCATCATGGACGGCGACTCGGTGATCTTCTTCAATTTCCGGGGGGACCGGGCCATCGAGATCTCCCGCGCCTTCGACGAGGAGTCCTTCGACAAGTTCGACCGGAAACGGGTGCCGCGCGCGGTCTACGCCGGCATGATGGAATACGACGGCGACCTGAAGATCCCGAGGAAGTACCTGGTGCTGCCGCCGAACATCGAGGGGACGGTGAGCGAGCTCCTGGTGCGCGCCGGGTGCCGCCAGTTCGCCGTTTCGGAGACGCAGAAGTTCGGACACGTCACCTATTTCTGGAACGGCAACAACAGCGAGAAGTTCGACGAAAAGCTGGAGACCTGGCTGGAGATCCCATCTGACCGCGTCCAGTTCAACGAGCGCCCCTGGATGAAGGCGGCGGAGATCACCGACGCGGTGATCGCGGCGATAGGGAGCGGCAATTACGATTTCATCAGGCTGAACCTGGCCAACGGCGACATGGTGGGGCACACCGGGATACTCCATTCGGCCATCATCGCCGCCGAGACGGTGGACCTCTGCGTGGGGCGCATCCTTGAGGCGGTGAAGGCGGCCGGGGGCATCGCCCTGGTGACCGCCGACCACGGCAACCTGGACGAGATGTTCGAGCTGAACGACAAGAAGGAGATAAAGAGGGACAAGAAAACCGGCCAGCCCTCGGCAAAGACATCGCACACCCTGAACCCGGTCCCCCTCATACTCTACGACCCGGCATTTCCCGGCAGGTACCGGCTGGCGAAGCGTGGGGACGCCGGCCTTGCCAACGTGGCGGCCACGATCCTCACACTCCTGGGATACCGGGCCCCCGAAGAGTACCTCCCCTCGCTGATCGAGACAAACGGCGCCGGGAGCTAGGCAGCGGCGGGGAGCGCCCCCCGAAGCGGCGGCGGTTATTTTACAATTCCGTAACACTAAAAATACTTTACAACAGGCCGGAAGGGCTGTTACTTGTTAAGCAATTCACTGCCAGGCGCGAAGGCCCAATGAAATTTGAACAACCCCCCAACCGCGACGGACGACCGAAGGAGAAGTGCGGCGTCTTCGGCATCTACGGACACCCCAAGGCGGCGAACCTGGCGTACCTGGGGCTCTACGCCCTGCAGCACCGGGGCCAGGAATCGGCCGGCATCGCCTCCTCCGACGGCTACCACATCTACCGCTACGCCGGCATGGGGGAGGTGAACGACATATTCACCAAGGAGCACATAGACAACCTCCAGGGGACCATGGCAATCGGCCACAACCGCTACTCCACCACCGGTTCCTCCTTTCTCAGGAACGCGCAGCCCTTCAGGTCGGAGACGCTCCTGGGGCCCATCGTCCTCTCCCACAACGGCAACCTCACCAACGCCGGCTCGCTCCGCTTCGATCTCGAGCGGCGGGGGCAGATATTCCAGACCTCCATCGACACCGAGGTTATCGTGCACCTCATGGCGAAATCGGGCGAGGCGAGCTTCCTGGATGCGCTCATCGTCGCCCTCCGGCAGGTGCGCGGCGCCTACTCGCTCCTGATCATGAACAGGGACACCATCTACGCGGTCCGCGACCCCTACGGCTTCCGCCCCCTGGTGCTGGGAAAACTGGGGAACGCCTGGACGGTGGCCTCCGAGACCTGCGCCTTCGACATCATCGACGCCCAGTACCTCCGCGAGGTGGAGCCGGGCGAGATCGTTGAGATATCCGCGCAGGGGCTCAAATCCTACAGCCCCTTCGAGAAGCGGGAGCACTCCCTCTGCATCTTCGAGTACATCTATTTCTCCCGCCCCGACAGCATCATCTACAACGAGTCGGTGTACGACATGCGGATCGCCATGGGGCGGATGCTGGCCCACGAGGCGCCGGTGGAGGCGGACATCGTGGTGCCCATTCCGGACTCGTCGGTCTGCGCGGCCATCGGCTACTCCCGGGAGTCCGGCATCCCCTACGAGACCGGCATGATCCGCTCCCACTACATCGGCCGCACCTTCATCGAGCCGTCGCAGAAGATCAGGGACTTCGGGGCCAAGATCAAATTCAACGTGGTCCGGGCGGCGATCCAGGGGAAGCGGATCATCGTAGTGGACGATTCCATCATGCGCGGCACCACCATGCGGAAGATCATCAAGATGTTCAGGAAGGGGGGCGCCGCCGAGATCCACGTGCGCATCGCCGCCCCCCCCACGCGCTTCCCCTGCTTCTACGGTATCGACATCCCCACCCACAAGGAGCTCATCGCCTCGACGCACAGCATCGAGGAGATACGGAAGTACCTCCGGGTGGACTCGATCCAGTACATGACCGTGGAGTCCATCACCCGGTCGCTGCAGCGGCCGGAGAAGCGCTTCTGCACCGCCTGCTTCGACGGCAACTACCCCTGCGAGCTCGAGGAGACCACCGAGGACAACCAGAAGTACCTCTTCGAGGACGCCATGGCGAGCGAGTACTACTGACCCGGAGGTGGACCTCGGCCTCTGCCCTGCCGTACCCGCCGCCCACCCGGCGGGCCCCGCAGTTTTTTGGTAAAATAACTTGACGGAAACGGGCCCCTGTGGCACCTGATTCCCATTCGGCGGGGAACGGCCGGTTTAGGTCACTAGCTCAATTGGTAGAGCATCGGTCTCCAAAACCGAGGGTTGGGGGTTCGAGTCCCTCGTGACCTGCATTAATGGACAATTTTCGAACATTCGGAAAGGGCCCCACAACTTACCGCCAGCTTCTACAATAATGTTCCCAAATTGGGAATTATTGCTTGACCCCGTACATTCAGGATATTACTATTGTTCATGAGGATAATTGCGCGACGAACAATAGTTGAATTCTATTCAGGGAAACATGAGCATGACGACGCCAGGAAACAGCTGGAAGCATGGTACTCGGAGGTTCGATCAGCTCATTGGAAAAATCCGGCAGATATTAAAGAACAATACAGGAGCGCAAGTATTCTAAAGCATAACCGCATCGTTTTTAACATATGCGGGAATAAATATCGTTTAATAGTGAAAGTGAATTATCCGGGACAAATTGTATTCATACGGTTTATCGGCACCCACGGGCAGTACGATTCAATCAATGCAGAGGAGATCTGAATATGAATGTAAAACCGATTAAAAATAAAAAGGATTTCGAGAACGCCCTGCTCAGGATAGGGTCTCTCATGGAGGCTAAGCGGAACTCACGTGAGCTTGATGAACTTGAAGTGCTTTCCATACTTGTTGAAAAATATGAGGATGAGCACTTCCCGATAAAAAATCCGACTCCTATTGAATCGATTAGATTCAGAATGGAGCAGATGGGCCTGTCACAGAGCGACCTCGTGCCGGTCATCGGGAGCAGGTCCAAGGTTTCCGAGATTTTATCAGGGAAAAGAGATCTATCGGTCAGGATGATACGAGCACTCCATGACCGTCTGAACATACCTGCCGATGTGCTGATCCAGACAAAATGAGTGCATTTCACATGAAAGCAACAAAGCGATATATTCTTAAATATTGAAGTGGATACCTTCAAAACATTTATTAAAATAGTTGTTGCGATTAAATGATGCTGTTTCTGGGGATGATATACTCACTATTCAAAACAGAAACCTGTGCTGGCTAATGCTATCCTTTTACTTTTTCCACTAACCAGATCACGAAATCGAGCATGATCTCGTCACGTGCTTCCCCTTTTGTACCAATTCATGAGGGAAAATCTCATGCCGTTTGAGCAATGAACTCATGCGGAGTAAGTCCATTCAATCCAGAGTGGACCCGCTCGCTATTGTACTCATGACTCCATTCCTTGATTCTCTTCCTCGCGTCGTTCATCGTTAAAAATCATTCTTCGTTCAGGCATTCGTCCCTGAATTTCCCATTGAAGCTTTCAACGAAGGCATTCTGCATGGGCTTGCCCTTATCAATGAAGCGGATCCCCACATTGTTATCGGCAGCCCATTTCATGAAAGCCTTCGATGTACATTCCGTCCCATTGTCGCATGTGATCTGCTTCGGTAATGACCGGTGCCTTTGTATATCTTCAAAGATCCGAACAAGAAATCTACCGCCTATAGAAAAGTCGGGATGCTGTATAATTGCCTCCCGTGAGCAATCATCGATACAATTGAACACCCTGAATCTTCTGCCGTCATACAGTGAATCAGTGATAAAATCCATTGTGTCGCATGCAACAGCCTATATTTTAAAAAGACCTTTCCTGTGCCGAATTGCCCATAAAGGGGTTGACGAAAACGGATAATATATCTGATAGATATATTATTGGAAAAGGAGGTGCCGACATGAGCGATTATAATGCCATTGTCATTGGAGCCGGCTGCGGCGGCCTCACGGCCGGGGCCCCGGTGGCGGAACAGGGTGAAAGGACGGGGGGGTGATGCTCCGCATTCGAGTATAAAGGATACAGGATCGATCTCGGCGCCTCCATTATCGAGGACCCGGATGTGACCGGCACTGCGGTGTGGTTCCATCAGGGGGGTGCGGCCGATAACATTCATTGTGTCGCATGAAATGTACTGTATACTAAAACAAGGAATATAGGTATGAAAAAAAGGAAGACACATCTGAGCTCCGACTATGATGTCGTGATTGTCGGCGGCGGAAACGGCGGCCTGACGGCCGGGTGTAAGCTTGCCGCCAAAGGAGTGAAAACACTCATCCTGGAAAAAAATAATCTTCCCGGAGGCTATGCCTCGAGCTTTGTCCGCGGGCGCTTCGAATTCGAAACGGCTCTTCACGCCATGGCGGACCTGGGATCACCCGAAAATCCCGGTGCGGTCAGAAAGCTGTTCGATGAGATCGGGATAGAACCCGAATGGGCCTTCCTTCCGGATGTATACCACCTGGTACTTCCGGAGGACGGTGTCGATGGTATCCTACCCACCGGGGTGGACGCCTATATCGACGGCGTGGATGCACTGGTTCCGGGCCACAAGAAGGAGCTTCACCGCTATTTTGCCCTGTGTAACGAGGTCATGGATGCCCTCAATTACATCGAAGCCCATATGGATAACCTGAACAAACTGTACCTCCTGAAGCGTTTCCCGAATTTTATCCGGACCGCCGCCTATACGGTGGAGGAGGTAACGGAACGGTGCTTCAACCTCCCCGAGGAGGTCCTGGATATCCTTTATGCCTACTGGGGGTACCTGGGAGTCCCGACGACACACCTCAACTTCACCATCTGGGCAGCCATGCTGTCTATGTACCATGACAAGAAAGCCTACGTACCCAAATACCGGTCCCATGATATCTCCATGGCCCTGGCCGAACGATACACTGAACTGGGAGGGCGGATCGAGCTTAACACCCCGGTAGAGAAGATCCTGGTAGACGGCGGCCGGGTGACGGGTGTCGAGACGAGCCACGGGGATATGATTCGAACGAACCATGTGATCGCGAATGTAGCGCCCCATGCCGCATACGGCAGGCTTGTCCATCCCCGGGAGTCCGTTCCCGAGATCGCCTACCGTTACTGCAACTCCCGGGAACTGGGAATCACCCTGGTCAGCGTGTTTCTCGGACTGGATATTTCATGCGAGGAACTGGGGATGACGGACTACGAGTATTTCATCTCCGATACCATGCGGCGTGACCGGCGGTATGTCCTCCCGACCGAGCCGACCCTGCCCCAGCGCATGATCGTGAGCTGCATCAATGCGGTGGTACCCGAGGCGTCCCCGCCGGGGACCTGTATCCTAAATCTATCCATCACCTATGAGGCGGATGTGTGGAACGGCGTGAAGGCGGAGGAGTACGTTGCCCTGAAACAGCGCCTGGCCGATCAGATGATCGAAAAAGCTGAGAAGACCCTTCATCTCAGTATCCGGCCCCACATCGAGGAGATCGAGATAGCCACTCCCATGACCATGGCCCATTACGCCGGGCACACCAAGGGAGCCGTCTACGGCTATAAAACAACGGTCTGGGATTCTCTGATCCCGAGGAATCTCTGTATCGAGGAGGAGCAGTACATCAAGAACCTGGAATTCGTCGGCGGATTTTCGTTCCGCGGTGTTGGGTACTGCAGTTCCTACGTGTCGGGCAGTGTCGTTGCCGAAGGAATTTTGAAAAAACTGGGAGGGAGGGGCTGAGTATGTCGGAGAAAATAGTTGTAAAAAGCAAACTGGGAGATCTTCTTGCCTTTGTCGGGCTGATAAGGCTCAGGAGGAAAAAGATCAAGTCCGCTTCCCCGGAACGGCCGAAGGAGGAGTTTCTCAACACGGTGGTGCGTGAGATGCATCCGGACAGGATGTTTCTGAAGATATCGGAGATCGTCCAGGAAACGAATTCAACGAGAACCTTTGTCCTGGTACCTGATGCCGGGCGGGGTACAGAAAAACTCGCGACCTTCCGTGCGGGGCAGTACCTCAACCTGCGGATTGATATTGACGGGACCGAGGTTTCGAGGAACTATTCCCTTTCCTCGACCCCCGCCGAGGCTGCCGCCGGGACCTACCGTATAACCGTGCGCTTGAAGGAAGGCGGCTTTGTCACCCCCAGAATTTTCGAGAACTGGAAAACCGGCACCACACTGGAGAGTTCCGGACCGGTGGGGAATTTCGTCTATGAAGGCCTGCGGGATAAACGGCATGTCATTGCCGTGGTCGGGGGATGCGGGATCACTCCCATCTATTCCATGGTCAGGGATTCATTGGACCGGAAGGACGGCGTTTCGTTTACCGTTATCTACGGCGTCCGGAATTCGGATGATATCATCTTCGCCGATTCCCTGGAGGAACTTTCCCGGAACGGGGTAGCGATCCACTATGTCGCCAGCGAGCCCGATGAAAACTGGAAGGGGCCGAAGGGATTTATCACCGCCGGGCTGATCCGGGAGCTGTCCGGCGGTGTGGAAGACAGGAGTATCTTCCTCTGCGGTCCCCAGGCCATGTACCGTTTTCTCGATGGGGAAATAGGGAAGCTGAATCTTCCCCGGCGGCTGGTCCGGAGGGAGTTGTTCGGTGAGGCTGATGATCCGGCCGGCCTGGACGGATTCCCGGCCGGGAACGCCTCCAGGACCTATACCCTGAAGGTCCATATGGCGGATGAAGTGCTCGAGGTTCCCGCCTCGGGCGGTGAAACGGTCCTTGTGTCCCTGGAACGTGCGGGACTCGCACCTCCGTCCCGCTGCAGAAGCGGTGAGTGCGGCTGGTGCAGGTCGAAACTCATCTCCGGAGATGTCTTTGTCAGGAAGGAGAATGACGGGCGAAGGATCGCCGACAGGAAATTCGGCTGGTTCCATCCCTGCTCGACGTATCCCGTCAGCGACCTGGAGATGCGTCTTCCCCGGGCCCGGTAGCCGCGGGCATATATAACGAAGGCCGGCGGTTGCCGGCCATCGTTATCGAGCACTGGAACAGTATGTTCCGTTTTCGTATTTCCGGACCATATGAAATGATACGTCGATCCGTTCCACCCCTGCCTGCCCAAATGCAGGCAGGGGTAGGGATGATAATAGCGGAAAAAAGCACAAGCCTCTATACATTCCCCATCAAAAAATACATATATTAGTACCGTACACGAACAGTGCGAGACCGGGACACCCCTCCCCCTACCGCGGCGGGAAGGCGCGGAATCGATTCACAGGCGGACTGCCTGCTTCGAAGGGGGTGACGCACAGCCCCGTGCCGCACCAAAATCTTTTTCCGGAGGAACCCCATGAAGCACATCCACGCCATGGTGGCCGCCGCGGCGCTGCTCCTGTCCGGCGCGTGCTCGCAGACGGCCACCTTCAGCCTATCGTCACCCGCGGTGAAGGGAGATCCACAGACCGGCTTCCACTCGAAGCTCCAGTCGAGCGGCAGGATCGACGCGGCCTACGCCGCCGGCGACAAGGAGCCGCTGAACACGAAATCCTTCCCCTTCACCTGGAGGGGCCTGCCCGGCGGGACGAGGTTCGTCGCCCTCATGCTCGACGATCCGGACGCCAAGCCGGTGATGCGGGTGTTCAAGATGCCGGGAGAATCCTTCATCCACTGGACCGCCGCGGACATCGATCCCGCCGCAGGGGGCCTTGAAGAAAACGCCTCGGCTGCCGGATCGCTGGTGCAGGGAAAGAACAGCAGCGGCAGCGTCGGCTATGTGGGCCCCCGTCCCCCGTCCGATATTCCCGGGGACGCACGGAAGCCGCTGGTCCACATCTACCGCCTGACGGTCTACGCACTCTCGGGACCGACCGGCCTGAAGGAGGGGTTTGCACCGGATGAATTCGAAAGGGCGATCGGCGGAAAGGTGATCGGCAAGGCGCAGCTGCTTTTCAGCTACAGTAATTGACAAGAATGAGCGCGCCATGGAGGCCGCGTGACGCGCTCATGTCGAGCCCGCTCAGGACATGAAAATGGGCTCGATATAACCGGGCTGTGCCGAAGCTGTGCGCGCAATCCGGCGGGCTCTGAGTTGCTTGCGGCTCACACAATGTCGAGGCACACGATCGCCACGTCGTCCTCGAAGGAGTCGCTTCCCCGGAACTCCACGAGGCGCCGGAACAGCGCCCCGGTGAATTCCCCGCAGGGCATGCTCCTGTGGGCCAACAGGACCTCGTTCATCGCCTCGTCCATGAAAAAGACCTCCCCGCCGTCCATGTGGCGCGCCTCGGTGAGCCCGTCGGTGTAAAGGAGCAGCTTCCCCCCTGCGGGGAGGCGCTCCTCCGCCGCGGTGTAGCCCTTCCGCATCGCCTCGATCTGGCCGTTGTCGAAGACCCCCAGGATCGTGCCCTGCTCCCCCTTCAGGACCCGTATCCCGCCGTCGTCGATGATCAGGGGATAGTTGTGCCCGGCGTTCACGTACAGGATCGACCGCTCCCTTCTGTTGTAGATCCCGTAAAACATCGAGCAGAAGGAGCCGGCGGTGTTGCCGTAAAGGATCGCGTTCATGTACTTGATCAGCTCGGCGGGATCGTTCTTTCTCCCCCCCGCCTGGAGCAGGATGGTCTTGACCATCGAGGTGATGAAGGCGGCGGAGACGCCGTGCCCCGAGACGTCGCAGATGACGATCCCGATCCGGTCGGTGTCCCTGAACTGGATGAAATCGAAGAAGTCGCCGCCCACCTTCCGCATGGGATGGTACAGGGTGCTTATGAAATCCGCCGGGCCCTTCATCGGGATGAGCTGCTCCTGCAGCCGCCGGGCCATGTCGATCTCCTCGTCCATCAGCCGGTTGATCTTCTCCAGCTTGTTCCTCTCGAGCTCCAGCTCCCTGGTGCGCTCCACGACCCGCTCCTCCAGGGTATGGGAGAGATCCTCCACCATGGTGAAGGCGTGCGAGAACCTGCTGGAGAGCAGGTAGGACTGCACGAAGAAGAACACGAAGAGCCCGTAGGGCATGACGTAGACTGAATCCACGAGCCGGTAGCCCAGGAGCATGTCGTTCACCACTGCGGCGAAGAAGACGACGATGCCGGCGGTGCAGACCGCGGCGTACTCCCGCCTCCGCGCCAGCGCCAGGCCCAGGGCGAAGAGGACGTAGGCGATCATCAGGATCGAGACGATGTCGAAGACCAGGAGCATCCGCGAGAAGACGGCCACCGGGGCGGCGATGACCACGCCGGAAAGGGCGGCAATGACAGCGTTGACCGGCACGAGCACTTTCAGCGAGATCTCCCTGGGAAAGAACGAGCGCAGGAAGAGCAGCGCCACGGCCCATCCCGCCAGGGTCAGGTACTCGAGCTTGCTTCCGATCTCCCAGGTGACGGGCGTGAAGCGGTACGCCGCCCCCTCCCCCGTCACCAGGAGGCGGGCCAGGGTGCTGAGGCAGAAAAGGGCGAAGTAGAGCGACGAGCGGTCCGATTGCCGCAGGTAGAACAGGCCGAGGTGGTATATTGCCATGATGAATATGGCGCCCACGACGAAGAGGTCCAGGGCGAGGCTCTTTTCGGACTCCCACCGGAGCGCCCGCGCGTCTCCCAGGAGAAGGCTGTCCCTCAGCCCCGGCCGGGGGAAATCGTGGTTCGACATCTGCATCAGTATCTCCAGCGACGCCGCCTGCGGCAGCCCCAGGTATACCGGCGCGTAGTGCAGGGGCTGCGAGGAGGCGCTGTCGCGGCCCACACGGCCGTTGGCGAAGAGCTCCCGGCCGTTCACGAAGAGCCGGTAGGCCGTGTCGGACGCGGGCACCCGGAGCGACAGCCGGGGGGCTTCCTCCGGCAGCAGCACCGTGAGCCGGTAGGTGGCGTGGCCGTACGCGGGCAGGCTCCCTCCCCGGTTTCGCGCGGAAATCCAGGTGGAGGGCACTTTTATCGTGCCGCGCGCCCCCGGTTCGGCGGCGCCATGGAAATCAGCCGGCGAATAGAGCGAGCCCCAGCAGAACTCCCAGGTGCCATCCAGGTCCGCGGGGCCTGTGGCGAAGCTCCATGCGCGGAGGTCCAGGGTCCCCTCTTCGGCCCTGGGCCTGTTTCCGCCGCCCTGGGCCCCGGTGCACCCCCACAGCGCCATCGCGAAGAGCGCCGCCGTCGCGATGCCGGCAACGCTCCTTCGCGGCGCCCACCCCGGGAACGGTTTCCGTCCGTGTGCTGTCATCGGTTCCCAGAACCCCTCAATCAATATACATCCCGCCGGCGGCATTTTTCCGCCGGAGTCAACGACACGACCGCAACTCGGATAGTTGAAGTCTAAATTTTGCACCGGCCCGGCTGTTGTCAAGGACTACTCGGTGCTGTTATGCTGTTTCAAGTGACTTTTCCGGGGGGGGACGGGGCGCCGGATCAGCCAGCGGCATGGGCGTGCGTCGCTGCTCCCGCTGTGTCGTCACCTTCGCCTGAAGGCTGTTTCCCAGCAACGTGCCTGCACTATTGCATCGAAAGATCCGCCGTGTCATCGGCAGGCACCTGAAAAAAATCCTTGACCGTATCCCAATTGATTGTTATCGTGTGAAAAGTCAGAAGGGAGTAGTTACAACATCAAAGTCAACACACCAGTAAACACAGCGTTTACTTGGCTTTGAGACCTGAAAACACGGGGAACGAGACTTTTGGCATAGTATCGCATGCGATTGAAATGCGGTATTGTGCGAAAGGTCTCGTTTTTTTTTGCATTCTAGAGGGCAGCGCCATGGAATTGTTAACCATCATCGGGATTGCCTTGAGCCTGGCTATGGACGCTTTTTCCGTATGCGTCGTGGCCGGCGCACAAATTGGAAGACCCACGCTACGGCATTACTTCCGGCTATCGTTTCATTTCGGCCTGTTCCAGTTCTTCATGCCGGTGCTGGGGTATTATGGCGGCGTTTTCATTGAAAGCGCCATACACAGCTACGACCACTGGATCGCGCTGTCAATACTTTCATTCATCGGCCTAAAAATGCTCTGGGAATCATTCAAGGACAAGGAGAGCGATGCCCCCGCCAATGATCCCTCCCGCGGTGCGACCCTGCTGATGCTCTCCATTGCCACCAGCATCGATGCCGCCGCAATAGGGTTCAGCTTCGCCGCATTGCGAATACCAATCCTGAAGCCGGCATGGATAATCGGCGTTGTATGTGCCGCATGTTCTGCGGCGGGGCTGCTGCTGGGGAGTACAATCGGCCCCAGAATCGGCGCATGGGCCGAGCGGCTGGGCGGTGCGGTTCTCATATCCATTGGCATCAAGATTCTGATCGAGCATGTATCATAGGAGAAAATCCGTGACGTTTCTGAACGATCACCTTCAGCACGATCCGGCTCGCCTCAAGGCGCCCCATACAGTCATAATGCATGATGTGTCCTTTTCGAGGGGGCGGGCCATCATCGGTATGATGAGACGGGGCCTGGCCGGCATGAAAAATTCCATGGACAGATATTTTACAACGAAAAAGGGACAGCAAAACATTTCAACATTCGGAGGAACACGATGAGCAGGATTTTCACAATGCATGCCACCCGCATCAGGCTCTCAATCACCGACGATTGCATCAACTGCGGAAGATGCGTCGACGTGTGCCCCATAGGAGTACTGGCCGGGAAGGGAAAGGGGCTGCCGGGAAAGCCGTCGGTGTTCGACGAGACTGTGTGCATATGCTGCGGCCACTGTATCGCCGTGTGTCCCAAGGACGCCATTGTCCACAGCGAATTGCCCCGGGAAAATTTTACGGAGATCCCGGGGGAGGGCGCCATCGAATGGGGCCTCTTCGTCGACTTCACACGCCGGAGACGCAGCACGCGGCATTTTTCAGCCACACGGGTCTCCGCCGAATTGATTGAAAAGATACTGGATGAATCCGTCCGCTATGCTCCATCCGGCCATAACAGGCAGATGACCAGGATCATTATAGTCGAGGGCGGCACCCTGGAACAGCTTCGCGACGAGATGAACCGCACCATAATCCGCCTGTGCCGCTATCTTGAAACGCTGCGCCATTTCTCATCGAAGCTGGAGATCAAATGGAGGAACATGCGCTCGTTTAAAAACATGATCGATGAAGGCATGGACCCCTCAACGCGAAACGCCCCTCTGGCCATGGCTTTTTGCGCGGACAAACGCATAAAGGAGAGCGAGGTGGATGCCTCGGTGGCATCGTATCAGGCGCTTCTCTCCGCGGAGATCCTCGGGCTCAGGACCTGTTATTTCGGCGCGCTGGTCAATACCCTGCCGTACTCGAAGAAATTGAAGCGATTGCTGCGGCTTCAGGCGAACGACGCTGTCTGCTGCGGCCTCTTAATGGGTTATTCGAACACCACGTATAGAAAACTCGTGTTTCGGAAGAGGATTGATCGCATTCACATGAAGTGACAAGTACCCGCCATGCCCCGCCGGCTGGCGCCAGCATCGTCACCGGCGCATCGGAACCCCGCCGCGCCGCAATTTGTATTTGACGCGCCCCGAAACGCCGATGCAGACTGTTCCATCAGCCGGCGGGAGCGTGCATTTTTGGTCTGTATCTCCGACATTCATTTTGGCGCCCACCTCTCGGTCCGCGTTTCGCGGTTCGCCGAAATCGCCTGCGACCGGCAGCGCAACCCCGACGGCATCGTGATCATCGCCGGGGACATGACCCAGCACGCCGCGGAGCCGGAATACCGGGAGGCGGAGGCCCTGCTGGGCTCCCTCCTCGAGGCGGGCCTCCGGGTGGTGCTCACGCCGGGAAACCACGATTTCGGCAGCTGGGTCGGGGAATACCTCTACACCAACCGGAGGGCCCGGGGCCGCTACCGGCGCCTCGTGGAGCCGGTGCTCAGGCAGAGGGAGATCGTCGCCGTGGAGGACTATGACTCCATCATGCGCTGCGGGGGCAACATCTTCGTGTCCCTCAGGAGCACCCATCGCGGCAAGCCCCACTCCCTGGGCGTTATCGGCATCAACCGCATCCGGAAACGGCAGGTGGAGTGGGCGGCCTCGATGCTCGCCTCGATGGACACCGGCGGGGCAAGCATCCACCTGGTGACGCACCGGAGCCTCTGGCGGGAGTCCGGCGACCCCCACGAGGGGATCTACCGCCCTGCCTTCATCGAGCGGCACCTGCTGGAGCGGTTCGGGTTCCATTCCATCATCCACGGCCACAACCACCGCTACCTCTTCGCCTGCACCTCCACGCCGCGGCTGGGGATCCCGGTGATCCGGCTCTCGCTGCCCACCATTTCCCGCCGGAACCGGAAAAACCGCATCGGCTTCGTCAGGTGGGACGCGCCATACACGGGGGTGCCGGAGTTCATCGAGCTGTGAGCGTGGACCGCGGGGCCATCATCAGAGCGATTGCCATGTCCATCGTCTCGAGACGGCATCGCCCGGGAAACGGCTGCAATGTATTGACAGGACCCTTCCCTCCGGTGTATGATCGGGACATGACAGCGCGGTATTTTCGCCGCATCATCCGACAGGGGGCGGGCAGAGTGACGCGCCGGCCTTCGCCCCCTCGGAGCTCGCAGTGTCCTGTGCCGATTGAGCGATCCCCCTCACCCCCCAAGGGGCCCGTTATGACCCGGCGAACCGCTCCCGACATCCACCCTCTCCCGCAGCGAATCCGCCAGGCGCTTCACGTCCCCGGCCTTTCGTGCCAGTACCTCTGAGCCCTCGGCGTAGGACTGGTTGATGGAGTTGAACATCATCACCGACTTGACGATCTCCCCGATGACCGAGGCCTGCTCCTGCGCCGAAACCTTTATGTCCTCTGAGGCATTCTGTATGAGCCCGGCGTCCCCGCTCACCTTCTCGTTGATTTCACCCTGTGCCTTCATGTGATCGTAGACATCGCCGATCATGGCAATGATGCAGTTCACCTTTTCAAGCAGCCGCGTGTTGGATCGGGAGGAGCTGTCGATGTTTGCGAGACCGCGGTTGATCTCGTCGAAGCTCTTTATGATGAGATCGTCGATCTCCTTGAGGCTCGCGTTGGTCCTGCCGGAGAGCACCGCGATCTGGGTGGCCACCACGGAAAAGGCCCTGCCCGCCTCTCCCGCCCGGGCGGCCTCGATGGTGGCGTTCAGGGAAAGGAGGTTGATCTGTTCCGAAATCGTGCGCAGGATCTCCATGATCGTGGTCATTTTTCCCGAACTGCTTTTGATCCCGTTGATGCTCTCGAGCATCGAAAGGTTGTACTTCTTTTCATCGTCTATGGACGACACGATCTCGATGGAGTCGGCCCTCATGCGCTCGATCTTACCGTTCATGACCACGATGGAATCCGAAAGGTCGGTGATCTGCTCCATGAGAAGGCCGATCTTCGCGTTCTGGGTTTCCACGTTTCCGGTGATTATCTCGACGCTGCTGGACATCTGCTCCGCCGAGGCGGTGACCTCCTCGATGAAGCCCGCCTGTGCGGTGGAATTGTCGGAAAACTCCCCCGCCTTTGAGAGAAGCTCCGCCGAGTGGGCCGAAAGCGACAGTGAGGTGCTGTTGATCGAGTCGATGAGGCGGAGGATTACCCCGTACTGTTCCTCGTTTTTTTTAAACTCCTGCTCGAGCTCCCTGAAGGCCCGCGACTTTATCGAGATGATGAGAATGCATACCGTGCAGAGCACCGCCGCCGCGATGCTGCTCTCCATGATGGTCTTGTTCAGCACGCTGAGATTTAGGCCTGATGCGTGGGGTGAGGCGAGAAAGCAAAAGGTCCAGTTGAAGCCGATCGTCAGCAGTGCCGTGGCGAGCACCATGATCCTGTTGCTGAAGAGCGCGGCGGATACGATGAGGCAGAAGAGATTGTAGAGGGTCGCCGGGTGATGGGTGTAGACGTAGTGATCGACCGTCGTCTTTGACAGGTAATCGGCCCCCGCCAGGAGCGTCACTGCGACGAGAAAGATGTTTACGGCGCTGCCGTAATGCCCCCGGATCAGCAGGAGAAAGCAGGCGCCCGATATCCCCATGATGAGCAGGAACACCGGGTTCACCCGGTGTTCGATCACGACGGTGGTGGCCATGAGCATCGCCACGATGAGGATCGACAGGGGGAGGAGTATCATGAATATGCGGGCCTTCGTCCGGATGGAATATGAGGCCCCGGCGTAACGTTTCAGCAAATTCATCGCAGTACCTCCTGACGTGTCATTTCATCGCACCGCCGTCCCCCGCCTTCATTACCGGGTAGGTGGCGCCGCCGTGGGTGAACACGTAGACCGTGGCGCCCTTTGGCGCGTAGCGGGCAGCCGCGGCCATCATCTCCCCGGGGGCGTCGAACTGGCGGAACACGCCGAGCCGCTCTCCGGTGTCGCCCGGAAGTTTTTCGGAATAGACGTAGATCTCGTTTTTCCTCGCCGCCTGCATGGAGAAGTGGGCCATGAAGCGCTCCTCGGTACCCGCCCCCTTTTTCACCCGGTCGATGAACCAGAGGATCCGCTTTCTTCCCAGGGCCCTGAGGATGAAGCGCAGGAGCCGGTGGGACACCGGTTTCGGCGGGAGCACCACGTCCCCCACCCCGTGCTCGCACCCGAGAAAGGCGAGGATGAGGCCGTTTTCCTTTACGCACCGCTCCGCGTTGCCCACGCACTTCATCCCCTGCCGCAGGTCGGCGTTCATCGGGTTGGACGCCACTATGGCCACGTCCGCTGCCTCCTCCAGTCGCGTGCCGTTGATCTCGGCAACAGTGCGAACCCCCTCCCGGTGCGCCGCCACCGGGTGGCCGCAGACGAAACGGCAGATCTCCAGGTTTTCGTTCATCACGGCGTTGACGATGAAGATCTCCCGGTGCAACATCCCCGCCGCCTCCTCGAGATCCAGGCGCATGGGGCTTTCGGCGACGCCGACGTAGTTGTACATTTCCGGGGAGACCCCCTGCATGTGGTTGCGGGCGATGGTGTCGGCGTAGGCGGCGCCGGGGAGGAGCATCTTCAGGCCGCCGCCGAAGCCGAGCAGGAGATGCGGCTCGATCGCGCCAACGCAGACGATCAGGTCGGACTCCGCGAGGCGGCGGTTCAGGGAGACCGGGGTCCCCCTGCTGGTGGTGCCGAGGAAGAGATTCGACGACGCGTCGCGGCTGTCGTGGTTGCTCCACTGGATCCCCCGAATCGCCCTCTTCCCCAGCTTCGCCTCAACCTCCTCCCGGGTCATGGGCCGGTGCACGCCCAGGGCCATGAGGATGCGCATGTCCCCTTTCGACGCCCCGGATTTCACCAGATGCGCGACGATCGCGTCGAAGTAGCGGTGCAGCGGCGTGGGCCTGGAGATGTCGTCCACCACGAGGGTGATCTTCTTTCCGCGCAAGGTCATGTCTTTCACCGGCATGGCGTCCACCGGACTGTCCATCGCCCGGACCACCCCCTTTCTTACGTCGTCGAGCGCAGGGTATGTCTTCGGTGAAAGGACCTCCAGGATTCTCCAGCCTTTCGGGATATCGACCGTTATCGTCCTCCCCCCGAAGGGGATTGTTACGCTTTGCCGGGACATGGGATGAAACCTCCTTTGATTATTGAGTGCGGAGCAGGCGCCGCGCGCCGCCTACCGGACCAGGGCGATGCCGGCGCATATCACCAGCATGCCCGCAGCCTTCTGCAACGTCAGCCCCTCCCGGAAGAGCACCAGCAAGGCTCCGGTTACCAGGAGCATGGTCCCCGCCGAGAATACCGGGTAGGCGACGGCGAGGTCTATCGACTTGAGCGACCTGGCGTAGAAGATTGCGTTCACCCCGCCGAAGAGAAGCCCCGCAGAAAGCAACAGGACACCCGGGGCGCTCCATCCCTGCTGCCGCGAGGAGTACTTGAAGCAGACGTTGCGACGGTGTTGAAGGCCAGGAAGAGGTAGCTCGCCTTCATATCCCCTCCTAGCGCCCCGCTTTGCTATCGGACCGTGACCCTTTGAATGCCCACCTCAGCCTTTCGGCGGCCATGTCGATGGCCCTGCCCGACTGGGGCAGAAGCCGCCCCATGTTGAGGAACCCGTGGATCATCCCCCGGAAGCGGTGCCGGAAGAC
>JAFGJK010000115.1 GCA_016929135.1 Spirochaetota bacterium
CGATGCAGCACTACGAGACATTCAGAAAGCGCTTCCAGGGATACCCAGTGGAGATCGACATGATCTCGCGCTTCAGAACCGCCGGCGAGGTGGCGAAGATCAAGAACGGCATGAAGCAGGGGACCGTGGACATCGTCATCGGCACACACGCCCTGCTGGCGAAGGACATCCAGATCAAGAACCTGGGGCTCCTGGTGATCGACGAGGAGCAGCGCTTCGGCGTACGGCACAAGGAGCAGCTGAAAAGGATGCGGACGCTGGTGGACGTGATGACCCTCTCGGCCACCCCGATCCCGAGAACCCTCCACATGGCCCTCACCGGCATACGGGACCTCTCGATTATCGCCACGCCGCCTGAAAACCGACAGCCCATCGAGACCTACGTGCTGGAGGAGAACCCGGACATCCTGCGCATGGCGGTGCTCCGCGAACTGGAACGGAAGGGGCAGGTCTTCTACGTTCACAACAGGGTGCAGACCATCGAGGCGCAGGCCGGGGCGCTCCGGAGGCTGGTCCCCGAGGCGTCCATCGGCATCGCCCACGGGCAGATGCACGAACACGACCTGGAGTCGGTGATGATCGACTTCCTCGAGGGGCGATACGACGTGCTGGTGAGCACCTCCATCATCGAGTCGGGGCTCGACATGCCGCACGTGAACACCATCATCATCAACAGGGCGGACACCTTCGGGCTCTCGCAGCTCTATCAGCTTCGCGGACGCGTGGGCAGGTCGGTGCTGAAGGCCTTCGCCTACCTCTTCTATCCCACGCACATGCCCCTGACCGAGGAGGCCCAGAAGCGCCTCCAGGTGATCGCCGAATACTCCGAGCTGGGAAGCGGATTCAAGATCGCCATGAAGGACCTGGAGATCCGCGGGGCCGGCAACATCCTGGGAAAGGAGCAGTCAGGGAACATCATCGAGGTGGGATTCGAGCTCTACTCGCAGATGCTGGACGATTCGATCCGTCACCTCCAGGGCGAGGAGCTGGGGGCGGATTTCCGCACCCCGGTGTTCCTCAAAACAGATTTCTTCATCCCCATGGAGTACATGGGTGACGAGCGCCAGATCATGGAATTCTACAAGCGCTTCGAATCGTGCGGCACAGAGGAGGAGATCGATTCTCTGGAGCAGGAGATGGAGGACCGCTTCGGACCGGCACCGGAGATCGTGAAGATCCTCACCGGCTACGAGCGCATCAGGGCAATCGCCTCGGCGCTGCGGATCGAGGAGATCCTGGAGGACTCCCGGGCGATACGGATCACGATCACGGGACAATCCACAATCGACGTCAAGAAGATGATCGGGCTCATATCGACGGACAGGCGCCTTGCCGTGGATTCCTCGAACAACGAAATCGTGGTATTCACCCCGAAGCAGCGGGAGACCAAAAAAAAGCTGGAGGAGCTAAAAAAATTGTTGCAACAATTGTCTTAAGTGCCAATATGCATCGCCATACAGGCAGATCGGCTCGAAAAATCTAATCATTATTTGAAGGTAAAAGAACATGACTCGTAACAAAATTGTCGTAGCGATATGCGCGATAGCATTCATAAGCCTCTCACTGGCCTTCACGGTGTACTGCAGCAAGAGCGGCTGGGCGGTGAAGATCGACGACCACGCTATCAGCATCGATGAATTCAACAACTTTTACTATACCCAGAACAAGATGGTGCTGAACCTTGACAAGGTCGACCTTGACAAGCTCTCCCAGGACCCCGCCTTGGAGAACCACCCCACCATCAACAAGAAGCGCTTCATGGACTTCATCGTGAGCAGGGTGCTCCTCTATGATAAGGCGAAAAACGACGATAAAATCGACCAGGACAAGCTGAAGGCGATAATAGACCTTTCGGTGATGAACGCCGCCGCCACCTACTACCTCACCGAGAAGTTCAAGGACGAGATCGCCGTCACCGACGCCGAGGCCAACATGTTCTACAACGAAAACAGGGATCTCTTCAAGGGCGTCCCCATCGACGACCAGATCGTGAAACGGATCAAGCAGCAGATATTCATGCAGAAGCTGGAGAAAAAATCGAATGATTACATAATGGAGCTCATCGCCGAGGCGCAGGTGAACAGGGAGGGCTTCAATAAGTACCTCCGGGAGAGCTCAAAGGATACGGACAAGGTGAAAACCACGGATCCGAACACCGAGGCGAAAACACCGGGTGCCCAGGACGTGCCGGCCAAGGAGAGCGACAAAGCGGCTTCGCCGCAGAACCAGTAATCCCGTTACAGCGCAATTCTGTAAAAAATGCTCCGTCATGATAACGGGGCATTTTTTTATTGACAGAACGATTTTATCTGTGGATACTACTGTCATTATACTATTCAGGAGAATACCAATGATGGTGCGGAAATCGTTGAGGCTCAGCATACCAGTACTCGCCCTGATCGGCACCTTGCTCATATCCTGCGCACCCAGGAGGGCGGTACGCTACACCCTCTCCCCCCTCCCCCAGGCAAGCTCACTGGCGGTGATCGTCGATTCACCGAACAATATCAAGAACATCGTACTGATGCAGTTCCTGAAGAGCGGGTACAGGGTCAAGGCATTCAACGCCACCGATTTTTACACACTGAGCGACGTCTACGACCTGAAAGATTTCAAGAGGATATCCTACTACAGCGGCTCCGATAATTCGCTGATCTCCATGGAGAAGTCCTTCAACAACATCTACAAGCTCCATATATACAATTTTGAATTAAACAAGGCCGACACCCTCGATGAGATACGGAACAAGTTCAACGTTCAGTACCTGGTGCTCCTGGATCTCAAGAACTGGGAACAGGTGAGCTGGGGAAGGGCCATCGACCTGAGAAGCCAGGAGCTGGTATGGGTCGAAAACTACCCGACGAAATACGGCGATTCGGTGGAAAAGGTGGTGGCCCATATGATAGACAGCATGTCGAAGCGATAAATGAAACGGATCGTTTTAGCGGCGCTGCTTCTTTCCATCATCATTTTCGACTCCAGGGCCGATGCCGACCCAACGATGGCCTTCGGATATCTGACCAATACCTCCGGGGACAGCAATTACGACTATCTCGAGACAATATTCCCCAACTCCTTCGCCAACTCCCTCAGGAAAAGCTTCAACATAAACGTCCTGAAGCCCCATGAGGTGAACAGGCTGCTTGCCAAAGACGATTGTACCCTGGAGAAATCCTATAAGGACCACGATATGCAGCGGCTCATGGAAAGGGTCTCCGCAGACTTCTTCATCCTGGGCAGTTTTGTCACCCTCCCCCTGAACAGGGTGCAGATCACCATGAGCATGTACGCAAAGGGATCCAACACGGTGTTCACCTTCACCAATACCGGCAGGATGGAGACCGAGATATTCAGGCTGGTGGACCGCATCGCCTCAATCATGGTCAATTTCTTCGGCAGAGAAAACCTCTACCGGAGCGTGTCGGTGCGGCCCGGGGCGAGGCTGGGGATCATCACCAATATCGATGGCGCCGACCTGAACGACCTGTACTACACCTTCATGTTGAAGGGCTACAGGATTGCGGGAATGCAGGGGAATTACCTGAAGGGGATCGTCACGCAGGACGAGATAGAGCGGTTCAAATTCGTATCCGCGGTGAACAACTCCTTCGACCTCATCACCGATACGAGGACCTTTACCTTCAGGTTCGGGCCCTGGGCCGGCGAGCGGTACCTGGACAGGATCTCCGACATCCGGTACGTCTACAGGGTCTACGACCTGGAATACCAGAAAACGCGCAATGATGTACTGAGCAAGCTCTCGGCACGATTCGGCGGTATCGACAATCTCCTCATCATCGGCTTCGACCGCGGTGTGAGAAGGGCATGGGTCCGCTGCCTCGACGTGAGGGAAAAGGACCTCGTCTGGATGCAGTCCAACATCACCGGAGGCACCAGCGGCGAAATCGCGGCGAAGATGATAGAGAGGATGTCCTCACCTGTGGAGGAATGAGAAGGCGCACCGCTGATTCCGGCATCCCCTGCGGCTCGTGACATTGTCCCAGGCAGAATATGATCAGTAGTAATCGTCGATGCGTCTGTTGTCGCCTATGTAGAACCGCACGCCCACCATCACATGCAGCCCCACAATGGACTTATCGGAAAGCTCCGACTGGTAGAAGGACATGTGCATCCCCAGGTCGATGAATGGGGAGATGTGCTGTGTTGCGTTGAACTGAATGCCGGTCCACAGGGCGATGGATAATCCCGTATCCTCCTTGGTCTGCGTGAGCCCTCCGGAGACCGGCTCGTATTCCATCGTGGTCATGGAGAAACCGGCCATCACCGAGCTTCGCCACTGGAGCCGGAACCGGTCTATGGGGAACATGTATTCCAGGCCCACCAGGTGCATCATATGGTCGAAATTGAGCTCGTAGTAGGTGGGGTTATAGTTTACGTTTTCAAAATCCCTGTCCTTCGAGTAGAGTGAGTACATCCCCCGGTAGAGAATGTTGAAATCCCTTGTGAGCGTGAAGCCCAGCGCGCCGCCGCCGCCGTACTGCCATCTGGCGGAGCCGGCACCTACCAGGGCGCCGTAGCCGTCGACGAAGACGTTTGCCGTGGCCGCAGTGGAAAAGAGGGCCGCGAAGAGTGTTCCCAAGAGTATTCGTTTCAACTGGATTCTCCTTTTCTTCGGCTGAGTTGGCGGCCCGGTGGCCACACCGCTACTTTTATCATACATTAATGCTATTCGTCAAGTAAAAAGATATCCTTCGCCCCATTTTGTATACAGGTGGTTAAAGCAGAAATAAAAAGGGGCTTCGGGAAATATTTTCTTTGACATCCGCAGCGCCGGCGGGTATGTGACAGGATGCACCGCCGTAACAAGGTAAGCGAAAAACGGTCATATCTCTAATAGGTTCAAGGGGCGGGGAGGATCCGGATGAAACGATGGGTAATTCTATGCGTCATCACTGCAACGCTGTCGCTGGGCTGTTCCAGCGACGATGACAGCGACATATCGGCACTGGGCTATATCTCACCGGGCGATTTCACGGCGAAGACCCTGAACACGACAGCGTACAGTTTTAGCAGTATCAGTGAATCCTGCACAACCATCACACCGCACTGTTCCGCGGTCTTCTATTACGGCTACGTTTACACTTTCGTCTTCGCAGGCTTCGCGGCGCGCGACGCCCATGCCACCCCCCCTGATTTCAATCTCAAGGTCTACTGGTTCGATGTATTCCTACCGCTGGGAACCGACATTACCCGCAACGCCACGATCTCGCTCATGAAGGATAATCACTACTACAGTACCACCACCCCCATCACCGTGGACATCCTCGACCAGTACGATGGAACATACAAGGTGACCTTTAAAAATGCCGTGACCGTGGGAGCCTATACAATACAGGCAAATGACTACATCACCGGTACGAGGTATTAGGAACTGGCAGGATGCCGAATTGCCCCGTGCAGATACTCAGCCCTCCAGGCCATCCCCCTATCTGGAATGATATCAGGATGCAGGTAAGAGCAGCCGGATTGCTTCCAAAAAAGCGTCATGCCGGTGCATACATCAGCGCCCCCGGCACAGATAGGTTCCAAGCTCCACTACACAGGATCGTACCGATCGCCTACTTCTCGTATGCCCTGAGGATGTCGTCGATCTCGATGCCCAGGTTCGAGAAGATGGCGTTCCTGGCGTGGTCCCGTTGGATCA
>JAFGJK010000116.1 GCA_016929135.1 Spirochaetota bacterium
AAGATCGGCGAAACCACCTACCAGGTGACGCTGATCCCCCTGGGGGGCTACTGCCAGTTCTACGGCGAGGATCCCTCGGAGGAGCGCTCCGGCAAGGAGTACGAATTTCTCAGCGCGCACCCGCTGAAGCGGATCGTCACCGTCGCCATGGGTCCGCTCTTCAACCTGTTCTTCGGCGTGCTCATCTTCTTCGTCATGAACATGGTGGGCTACACCAGGGAGACCAACAGGATATACATTCCGGAGCAGCTGAAGGCCGGCAGGTACGAGTCGCCCGCCCAGCGGGCGGGCCTGAAGAACGGCGACAGGATCGTGCGCATCAACGACGACGAGGTGCGGGGCTTCACAGACATCCAGAGCAACGTCTTCTTCTCCGAGGGGAGGAGGCTCATGGTGACGGTGGAGCGCGACGGCGAGCGGCGGACCCTGGCGGTGACGCCGAAGAAGGACGAGGAGAGCGGCCGCTTCACCATCGGCGTGATTCCCTACGGGACCAGGGTGATGATCGCCGGCGTTGTGGAGAACGACGTGGCCGCGAAGGCGGGGCTGCGGGAGATGGACGAGCTCAGGCTGGTGGACGGCCGCGCCATCGCCACGCCCGAGGAATTCACCGGTTACGTGAAGACGCGCGCCAACAGGGAGATGTCGGTGACGGTGCTCCGCTCGGGGCGCCAGCGGTCCCTGAAGGTGACGCCGCGCCAGGGGGAGGTGATCCTCATCAACGAGGAGGGCCCCGGCAGGGGGGATGAGCTGCTGTCCCTCATGGAGACGTCGGTGCTGTCCGGCTACCTGGAGAAGGGGAAGATCAGGGTGGAGGGCTCCACGGTCTGGTCCTTCGAGGAGCTGAAATCGACGGCGGCCGCCGCACGGGGCCGGAAGCTGAGGGTGACTGTGGACGGCGGCGAATACAACGGCTACGCCAGCATCGAGAGGCGCGGATTCATCGGTGTCTACCCGGTGATATCCCCCGAGATGATCATGATACGCTACGGCCTCGCCGGCTCGCTGGTCCACGCGGTGGTGGAGCCCTACGAGTTCATCGTGCTGAACCTGAAGGGGATCGGGATGCTCTTCTCCGGCAGGCTCAACGTGCGGGAGAACCTCTCCGGGCCGATACGGATCGCCAAGATCGCAGGGGACGTGGCCTACTACAAGGGGATATCCGCATTCATAATCCTCATGGCGAAGATATCCATCATCCTCATGGTGATGAACTTCCTGCCGATCCCGGTGGTGGACGGCGGCCACCTGGTCTTCTTCACCGTGGAGGCGATACGGGGGAAGCCCCTGAGCGAGAAGACGATGCAGCGCATCCAGACGGTGGGCGTTGTGGTGCTGATACTGATCGGGGTCTTCGTCATCATAAACGACATCTCCATGCTCCCCTTCATCCAGCGGTTCTTCAACTAGGGGCACGGTCTCCGCGGGGGGGTGTGTCGAGGAGGGGGAGGCGCATCTCCTGCCAGCGGAGGCCGCCGTGCGTCGACCCCGACGCCCCCCGGTGCAGGAAGCCGTAGCGCCGGTAGTAGGCCACCATCCCCTGCCGGCACAGGAGCAGTATCGCCGATTTCCCGAGGCGCCTCGCGGTGCCGATGAATTCCCGCATCAGCATTGTCGAGTAGCCGAGCCCCCGGCAGGGGGGATCCACCGCCAGGGAGAATACCACCATGTTCTCCCCGTCGGTCTCGTGCCCCACCATGTCCTTCAGTTCCTCGCCGCTCAGCTCATCACGGCGGGTGGCGCAGCTGTTGATGAAGCCGACGATCAGGCCGCCCTGCGCGGCCACCAGGAACCCCTCCGGGTAGCGATGGATCCTCATCTCTATGCGCTCCCTGGTGGCCCCCTCCGGGCCGTAGCAGGCCGACTCTATGGCGCAGCACCGGTCGAGGTCGCCGGGGAGGGCGCGGCGGATTGTCACTGCAGGCATGCCGGTGCGCCGGGGCGTCACCCCTGCACCGTCCTCAGCCAGACGCTGAAGCGCGTTCTTCCCGGCTCGCTCTGCAATTCGATACGGCCGCCGTGCTTCTCCACTATGCTCCTGCTGATGTCCAGCCCCAGCCCCATCCCCTCGCCGTGTTTTTTTGTGGAAAAAAACGGCTCGAATATCCTCTCCCGCATCTCCTCGGGTATCCCCTCGCCAGAGTCGGTTATGGAGACGACTATCCAGCCGTCCCTCTTCTCGGTTTCAATCTCGATGGTGCCGTGGTAGTCGATCGCCTGCAGGGCGTTATTGAGCAGGTTCATCCACAGCTGGTTGAGCTTGCCGCGGCTCCCCCGCACGGTATCGGTCGTTCCGTACTTTTTGATGACCTTCACGCCGTATTTCATTTTATTGTGGTATAGGGTCAGTATCGTCTCCATCTCCTTCTCTATGTCCACGAGCGTCTCGTCATCGCCGCCGGGATCCTGCTTCAGGTAGCTCTGCAGCGCCCCCATCACATGGTTCGCCTTCTCCGAGGCCACCGCGATGATTTCGCCGAGGCTCCTGAGGGAGGAGAGCGTCGCGATCGACGAGAGGATCTCCTCGCGCCGGTCGATTGCCAGAAGATCCGGCAGCCGTTCCTTCAGCCCGTACACCCCGGAGGCCATGACGAGCTCCACGAGCCGCTCCCGGTCCGGGAGGCCCGCCGCCTCGAGGATCCTGGCAGTCTCCCTCTTCTCTTTCCTCATCGGGGAGGTCCCGATTCGTGATGCCGCTTCAATGGACTCCGCGAAAAGTGTGCTGAATGCCGCGAACTCGTGATCCCTGAGCCCGTGGAGAAGGCGGGCGGTTTCGAAAAGCTTATGGTGGATCAGATCTATCATTGTGCGGTTCGATGACATGATGGCCCCCAGCGGGGTATTGAGCTCATGGGCGATTCCCGCTGCCAGGTGGCCAAGGGCGGAGAGCTTTTCGGACCTCACTAGCTGGAACTGCGTGCTCTTCAGGTCATGCAGCGCCTTCTCCAGCTCCTGGTTCGTTTTCATGATGTCGTCGTAGGCCCTTTTCAGCTCCTCTGTCCGTTGGGATACCTTCTGCTCCAGCTGGAGGTTCAGGTTGACAAGCTCCTCCTCGGTCTTTTCCCGCGTCACCGCCAGGCCCGCCATGTACCCGAAGATCCGGAGGGTATCCTCCGGCACGTCGGCGGTGTCCCCGGGCAGGAGGGCCATGGCGGCGCCCAGCAGGTCCGACCCGGAGTGCATCGCCAGCAGAAGGCCCTCCCTGCACCGGATCGCCCTGAGAAGCTCCGCGGACCCGTCGCCGGGAACCGCGCCCTTCGTCAGGTCTTCCAGGTCGGCGCTTTGCTTCACCACCCGGGCGAGCAGCTCCCTGTGCAGCGTCTCGCCGACGGGGATGCGAAGTTCCTGCAGCGGCGTACCCAGCACGGAATCAATCGCGGCGATATCCCCGGTGTCGCCCGATACGGCCACAACGGCGAGTGAAGCGTCCGCGCTGTCGTACATCATGGAGAATGCTGCCGTTGCCCCCGTGAGCGTCCGTAGCGTGTCGGCGATTGTCCTGAAGATGTCCGTCGTGACCCTGGCCTCGCTGAAGCGGATGAAGGTGTCGTTGAGGCGCCGGTAGGTTTCGGAGAGAAGGTGGTACCGGGACTCGCTATCCCTCAACACCGCCTCGGTCCTGTGACGCCGGGTAATCTGCCGCCGCAGCAGGAAAATCCAGGCGGCCGACAGCGCCAGCAGCGTGGCCAGGAGCCCCACCGCCCAGTTGTAGGTTCTCCGCAGCATCTGCTCCCGCGTCTGGAACACCACCTCCGCGGGCTGCCATACGGTGTAGATCCGGTCGAGGGTTCCGTCGTCCCTCATGGATTTGACAGCCCTGTTGATCTCCGCCAGAAGCGCGGCGTTCCCCTTCCTGACGCCGAAGGCAGATTTCAGGTCCAGGATCGGATCGCCGGTGAACCGGACCTCCGCGATCTTGTTCTTCGCCAGTATATAGGTCCCTATCCAGGTATCGGCCACCACCGCGTCGAGCTTTCCGTCCTTCAGCATCCGGAATCCCTCGAGGTAGTCATCCATGAGGAACATCCTGATCCCCGGCTCGGCCGCCACCGCCTTCTGGTTCAGACCCCCGGCCCGGACGCCCACCGTGAGACCGCGCAGGTCCGAGAGATCCGTTATCCCCAGGGTATCGGAGCGGACAAAGATGGAGTAACGTGAATCGTATACCGGATCTGAGAAATCGAAGTTCCTTTTCCGAGACTCGGTGATGCTCATGGCGCAGATCGCGTCAGCGGTGCCCCGGGTGACCATGGAGAGTGCCCTGTCCCATGCCATCAATCTGATGTCGGGAGACCGGTGCATCCGTTTTGCCACCTCCCTCATGATGTCAACCGCGAGTCCCTTGGGTTTGCCGTCCTCGAGGAAGCTGAGGGGCGTGTAATCGATATCGCCGACGAACACGATGGGTCTCTGTTCGGCGGACTCTGCACCGGCAGGCGGTGTCAGGAACAGGCTTGCAATGATCACGAAGTGGAAGACATGCCGATGGTGTTCGGTTCTTGTCAATGGTATCCGCCGGTAAGCGTATTCAGCTGGTTCCTTAAAGAGTCTTCTTGCCTCGGTAAGCTTCACAAGAGAGTCGTGCCGACGGTATAAGACTTTTAATGGAATATCGGCCGGAGAAAACGGATTCCCCCTTGCATCACTCCCGGTACTCCAAAAAACGTTCCATGAGAGATCGGTGTCGATGATTCCCACCGTGCTGTACCGCTGCAGGAATCAATGACCGCTCTCTATTATTACTCCATGAAAAATGAAATGTCAATTTTTTTTTGCCGGCACCACGGCGTGGAAGATCGGGGGTATCGCGGTGGGCACCCAGAGTGCCCGCGATGCGGGGTGGTTCCCGCTGCCCGATGGGAGCCAGGGCGGAGCAGGCCGGAAACGGCGCGGCGGATGCCCGGCTCAGATATCTGGTGACGCGCCCGTTCCTACTTCTCGTATGCCCTGAGGATGTCGTCGATCTCGATGCCCAGGTTCGAGAAGATGGCGTTCCTGGCGTGGTCCCGTTGGATCA
>JAFGJK010000014.1 GCA_016929135.1 Spirochaetota bacterium
AAAATTTAAAAAATTAATATTGACATCTCTGGGTACTGTAAATGTATGTAGAGTATCACTCCGGAATGAGGGGAACCCTTCACAGGAGAAACCGACAGGGGGTATACCAATGGAACTCATGAATCAACTAGATAAAAACGAGATCAGGGAATTCTTTTCAAAAGGCTGGCTCACGCATGACGCCATGTGGTTCTATCATTGCCTGAAGGAATTGGGGGTGGAACAGGCAAACAGAATAAACCGGGCCGCGTCGAAAACGATGGCAGGAATCGAGATTCAGAGAATACTGAAACTCATGAAGATAGGAAAAGGGGAGATCAGGTCGTTCGACCAGCTGCAGGAGATAATCGATACGACGTACAAGCTGATACAGCCGGAATTCATGAAACTGTATTACGATTTTCCGGAAAAGAACGTCTTCCGCGGCGGATTCAACGAATGCTTCGCGTATAAGGGTTTAAAGAAATTCGGAATGATCGATACCTACCAGTGCGGTGTGGTGAGCAGGGTCCAGGGATGGTTCGAGACTCTCGGCATCCAGTACCTGATGATCCCGGATTTCTCCGGATGCCTGATGCATCAGAACGGAAAATGTGAAATACTTTTTAAATTCGATCTGGAATAGCATACAGGTTCCCCACGCCGGATACAGCTGAACGGTGACGGTCAATACACTGCCAGTCACCGCGACAGGGGAAGGCCCGTTGAAACCCGCGACACGTTGGACCAGCCCGAAGCCCAATAAATCATTTGACGCCGCAGGAATCCGATGGTAGACTCCTCCCGATCCAGTTTCGCAAGGGGAGTGCAGAATGCGTGCGGTGGAATACGACAGGTACGGTCCTCCGGAGGTTTTGGAGCTGCGCGAGGTGCCGCCGCCCCGGGCCGGGAAGGGGACGGTTGTCGTGAGGGTGGCCGCCGCCTCGGTCAATCCGAAGGATTGCTTCGTCCGCAAGGGATGGTTCCGCAGGATCACCGGAAGACGCTTCCCCAGAAGAACCTGCTACGACTTCTCCGGATGGGTCGAGGAGGCTGGTCCCGGCGCATCCGGGTTCGCACGGGGAGACCGCGTCTTCGGCATGGTCAACGGATGGGGGGGCGGCACCTGCGCCGAGTACATCGCGGTGCCGCGGGACGAAGTCTGCCCGCTCCCGGAACATATGGACATCGTTGAATCCGCGGCGGTCCCCCTCGCCGCCCTCACCGCCCTCCAGGCCCTGCGCGACATCGGCAGGATCGGGCCGGAGAGCAGGGTCTGCGTGAACGGTGCGTCGGGCGGCGTCGGCTCCTTCGCGGTGCAGATCGCCGCCGCCATGGGCGCACGGGTGACCGCGGTCTGCAGCGCCGGGAACGCCGGCCTCTGCAGGGGCCTGGGGGCCCTCCGGACAGTGGATTACGCCTCGGAGAGGATCGAGGATTCCGACGAGCGCTTCGATGTATTCTTCGACGTCTTCGGCAACAAGCCCTTCGACCTGACCAGGGGCCTCCTCGCCCCCGGAGGGGCCTACGTGACCACGGTGCCGAACCCGAAGAACCTCCTGTACCGCCTCCTGACGGCGCTTTCCCGCACAAGGGCCCGCATCGTCATCGTGAAATCCCGGCGTCGGGATCTGGAGACGCTTCTGGACCTGGCGCGAAGGGGGGCCCTGCGCCCGGTCATCGACGGGATCTATCCAATGGAAAAAATCCGGGACGCCCACCGGCACGTGGAGACCAAGCACACCCGCGGCAAGATCGTGGTGACGGTCGTCGCGTGACCCGTACCCGCGCGGCGGTCATCGCGAAACGGCGGGGATCGAGGGCGTCCCTGCCGGGGACCCCTGGATCATGACAGAAGCAGGATGGAGGAGGTGGATGACGATGCGGAGAACGTGGTGCCGGCGCGCTTCAGCGGTGATTGTGCTGTCCTTCATGATGAACTCCGGGGGCTGCATTCATTCACACTACGAGAACGTGAGGCTGAAAAAAGACGGCAGAGCGCTCTTCTTCTGTCCCGACCGGAACGCGCCGAGGGAGCCGATGCCCCTGAACATACGAGCGCGCTTTGCCGCAGCCGACGGCCGATGGGGAATCCTCCTGTGGATGCCGTACCGGGAGACCGGACTGCGCGCCATCAACCGCACCCTCTTCACCACGGTCCTCTATCTCGCCGCCGTGGACGGCGACCTCAACCAGCTGATGGAGAGACCGGCCACAATTTACCGCGGCGAGGGGAATATACGGGGGGACATCTTCGCTGCCCCCGGGGGGTTCGGCGTCGCCTATGTCACCAGGGACGACCGGCTCATCTGCAGTGTCTACGACGCCGCCGATCCGGATGCCGTAAAGAGCAGATATGACGTCGCCGGGGGGAGCCGGGTGCTCATGACGGACGATTCGATGACCGACATGGCGATCTCCTTGTACCGTGACCGCATCTACTGCCTCCTGAGGGGGAAGAACCTCACCCTTCTGGATGCCGGCGAAAGCGGCCCCGCCACGGAGAAGGAGATCGCCGTCTCCTCATCAGTGAAGGAGGTCATCCGGACCGGTGACCTGTATGTCGATGACTCGGGGATCCACGTCCTCTGGGCGGCGGCATCGAGGAAGTGTGACGGCGCAGAATGCACATCCTTCAATTATGCATTCTGCCCCCACGGCGGCGTGCGTTTCACGACGAAACCCATCCCGGTGCGCGGCGATTCCCCCTCCACGGTGAAGGTTTCGTTCGGAAAGAACGACACGGGCCTGCACGTTCTGTTACAGGAGGGGAACACCCTCTGGGAGGGGAGGATCAACGGCGAAGGCAACACGGTCGAGGACATCACGCAGCTCATATCGGTGGGCAGGGGGAAATATCCGTCGCCCGCCCGCTACGCCTGCACGGCCGGGGACTGCTACGTCTTTTTCCAGACGGCGGAGGGGCCCCGCATATTCTCGAAAAAGCGGGGGCTCGTGAAAGGCGGCTCCATCCAATACAGACGGGCCGCGGCCTGCGGCAGGAATGAGTGCATTCAGGAGACCTCGAACGAGGGGATATCGATACTGGAAGGCATGTAGGGGTACGGGTACGTCCCGCCATGGACGGTGTGAACACCGGCTTCAGGCTGCGCCGAGGGCGTTCCCGGGGAGTAAAAGACGATTGAATTGCTTCCGCGTGGGCTCGTCCCGGGCGTATCCCGGCATCCCGGGTGGCTTCATGAACACGGTGCCGTGTCACGCGCTGACCGATGCCCGGCATCTCTGCAACGGAGGTGAACAATGCGAATCAGAATATCCGCCGTCCTGATCCTCTGCATGGCCCTTGTACTCGCCGCCCTTGGCCAGAACCGGGACTACTATTTTTCCCTCTTCGACTCGATCGATAAAAGCGGCGACTGGGCCGATGGCGAGAGGAGGTTCCGGGAGGCGGTACGAAACTATCCCGACGAGGTCACCTTCCACCTGCACCTGAACACCAGCCTGCGAAAGCAGAAGAAATTCCGGGAGGCCCTGGAGCAGGCCGCCGGGATGAGGGCGAAATTCCCCGGGAACAATGACGTTGCCAATTCATATCGATGGAGCCTCCACGAGCTGGGGTGGCAGCGGTTCGGCGAGCGGCAATACCCAGAGGCCACGGAACTCTTCAAGAAGGCCTACGACCTCGACCCGGGGGAGGAGTGGAGCATCAACGGTTACGGCTCGTGCCTTCGCGAGGCAGGGAGGGCGCAGGAGGCGATCCCCATCCTCGAGGAGGGGATGAAGAGATACGGGAGCAACAAGTGGATCAAGTCGAACCTCGTCGAGGCCTACGTACGGTCATCGGAAGACGTGAAAAAGTCCGATCCGGCGCGTGCCGAAGAATACCTGCACAGGGCTATCGCCCTCGATCCGGAGCACGAAAGCGCACTGCTCTTCTACGGCATTCACCTGAGATCGAAAAAGGACTACGCCGGGGCCCTGGAGCTGTTCCGCAAGGGGATCGCGCGCTACCGGAACAACAAGTGGTTTCCCATCAATATAAAGTACATGAACTACGACCGGGGCCGTTCCCTCATCGACGGGGGGGACCTGGAGGGGGCCATAGCCGTATTCTCGGAGGCGACGAGGGAGTACCCGGACGAGCTCTACTTCCCCTATTATCTCGGCGACTGCCAGCTGAAGAAGGGGAATATTGCCGCGGCCTCCGCCGCGATTCTCTCATTTGCCGGTATCGGGGGGAGGACGGCCATGGAGCCGAAGGACGAGGCGAATTTCAGAACCAGCCTCTATCATCTCTCCTCCTCGGTGCTCACGAAGATGGCGGGAACCGGCAGATTCAACGACGGCTTCGCGTTCCTGGACAGAATCCAGAATGCATTCAAGGAGCGCTGTCTGTCGATGAGCCTGCGGGGGAGTTTCACCTATCACGCGGGGAGAAGGAAAGAGGGGCTTTCGCTGGTGAACGGCGCGTACAATGCCTTCATAAAGGACCACCCGGAATACCGGATCCCCGTGGTGGTACGGCCTCCGGTGAAGGGGGTTTTCACCGTGTGGGGGAACGACAGGACCGATGCGATCACCCACGCGGGGATGAACAAGTACTGCTTCGATTTCCTGGGCAGCACTAGGGATGGCGAGATCACCAGGCACGCCATCTCCGGGCACGGGAAAAACGAGGACTACATCGGCTTCGGCATGCCCCTCTACTCTCCGGTGGACGGCACGGTGGTCAGTGTGGTGGACGACATACGGGACCTGGAGCCTGCGGGGAGCTACCGGCTCGTGGACGGCAACTACGTGACGATACAGGACAGCGCGAAGCGCAACCACGCGCTCGTTCACAACAGGTACAGGTCGGCTAGGGTGAAGGTGGGGGACACGGTACGGGCCGGGGACATCGTGGCGGAGATGGGGAACACCGGCATGACCACGGTGCCGCACCTCCATTACGGAGTGTACTCCGAGGACTGGCTCGTGAGCATCCCGGTGCAATTCACCGAATACACTGTCATAAAGGGGGCGACGCCGGGAAAGGTGAGGACCGGTACGCCGAAGGACCGCGAAATAATCGAGATACAATAACGGTTCCTGAATCGCCGGAAACGGCCCCTGCCGCGCGGCATCACCCGCTGTTTCGTACCGCGGGCGAGTTTTTTCTCCTCCCCGCGGCCTTCGAGAAGACGGCCTTACAGGAGGTCAAGGGTATGGCCGGGATTTCCTGCCTCCTCAATGGGTATCGACGTTACGGTCACCGTGCCAATCGCTCCCCCGCGGGGAAACAAAATTGGCTTGACGAAATCGCTTTCACCCTGTTCCATCGTGAAGGCAATCAAACATCTTCGTTGCAAATACGAACATTCTGATCACAAGGAGCCGGACATGAGCGCGCTACAGTATTCCTCATCAAAGAAAGGCGACAAAGTCCTCATCAAGATCGGCGGGAGCCTCGATCTCGACGCCGCCCCGAAGCTGAACAAGAAGCTGGGCGATGATATCGACAAGGGGGCGAAAAAGATAGTGCTGAACCTCGCCGATGTGGACTATATCGCCAGCGCCGGCCTGGGGGCCATCATCAGCAACAACACCAAGGCGGTAAAGGGGGGCGGCGAGATCCGCCTTTCCAGCATGCCAGAAAAGGTCGCCAAGATATTCACGCTCCTGGGGTTCATCAACCTCTTCAAGATCTACACAAACGATGAAGAGGCGCTCAAGTCATTCTGAGTGTACTGTATGGGGAAGGATGAATCACCCATTCTTCAGATGAAAACCGGGCGGTCCGGCCGGTCCCTGGACGAGACCCGGAGAAGGCTCCTCGAATTCCTTCAGCGAAATGCGGTCCACGACGACATCTCCTCGCAGATCGAGCTTGCCGTGTACGAGGCCATCGCCAACATCATCGAGCACGGCGACAGAGCGTACAGGAAAAGCAGCGTGCAGCTGCACATCGAAATCGCGCCGCCTGAAATACGGATTTCCATACGCTACCGGGGCAACGAGTTCGACATCACCGCAATCGAACTGCCGGATCTCAAGAGGCATTTCCATTCCGGAAGGGACGGCGGTCTCGGGATACACATAATACGGACGCTCATGGACCGGGTTGAATACGATTTCAGCGGAAACAGCAACGAGCTGCGGATGGTAAAAAAATATTCGCCCTCATGATATCTTCAGCACGATCATGGTGATGTCATCGTGCTGGGGGATCCTGCCGGTAAACCTGTTTATGTCCTCCATCACCGCGCCGATGATATCCTCCGGCGACCTGCCGTAGTTGGCCTGGAGCACCCCGTGAAATCTCTCCTCGCCGTATTCGTTCCTTTCGCTGTCCATCGACTCGACGACGCCGTCGGTGTACTGGATGAAATAGCTCCCCTTCTGGAGGGTTCCTCTCTTCACCTCCACCAGCGTGTCGAAGACGTCGCTGTCCAGGGCGCCCAGGGCGATCCCCTTCGTTCCGATCTCCTGGACACCGTCTTTCCGCAGGATGATGCCGGGATTGTGACCGGCGCAGGAAAACTGCAGTTCCAGGCTCCCGAGATCCAGGATGCCGAAAAACATCGTCACGAAATAGCTGCTCTCGGTGTTCCGGTACAGGTAATCGTTGATGCCGGACAGCGATTCCTTGATGGACCCGTTTCTGCCGCAGTACATGTGCAGGAGCGTCCTGGTCATGGCCATGACCAGCCCCGGGCCGACCCCGTGCCCCGAAACGTCCGCGATTGCCAGGCCCATGCGGTCCTCTCCCATGGGTATGAAATCATAGTAATCCCCGCCGGATTCGGTCTGCGCCGAGTAATAGGCCCCGAACTGGATCCCCTTCAGCACCGGCAGCTCCTTCGGCAGCAGGGCCTCCTGTATCTCCTGCGCCGTTTTCAGCTCCTCCTCCATCCTGTTCTTTACGACCGCCTCCTCGCGGGCCTTCTTCAGGTTTTTCGTCATGACGTTCAGTATGTCGGCGAGCCTTCCGATTTCATCGGACCCCTTCACCTCGATTTTCGTCTCGAACTTCCCCCTGCCTATTGCATAGGCCCCCTGGGCCAGCGTCGAGATCGAGCGTATCAAAAAGGTGGGGAAGAAGATCGCGATGAAGACGCACCGGAGGAGTATGCTGAGGATGAGGTCGATAATCTCGTTCCTGTTCCTGTCCATCTCCGAATAGAATTCACTTCGTGTGACGAAGAATCCCTGTATGCCCGCCAGGTCCATCCGGTAGGCTATCATCGCCAGCTCATCCAGCGTCTGGGTCGGTTCGGTTTTTATCCCGTATCTCTTCAGGGTCGCGTAGAAGCTGTTCCACGCGGCGGCGTTCCTCTGCCCCGGCGGGTACTGCCGCCGTAGAAGCCCGTGCTTCTTTATCAGCACTTCCATGTCCCCCACTATCGCGGAGGCCGGTATCCTGCCGCTCTCGATCCGGGAATCCACCGACGCGGCATACTGCCCGAAGATATCCCGCCGCTGCTGCTGCGTCAGCCCGGCGGTCTGGTAATCCTGCATGAGGATACCGTAGACGATCCTTCTGTCCCTCTGGCTCGCCAGTATCACGTCGTAATCGAAACCGACCGCCGTGTCCATTATCCTGTCCAGGAACAGGCCCGTGAACCTTCTGTTGTCGGCATTCCTATCCGCCTTCGAGACCGCCGGGCTCTTTTTCGTTGCCAGGTAATCCCGGTAGACCTGCGGGGAATTCCTGAATATGGGCATGCCCAGAAGGATATACTCTTTTAGACCGTCCCTCGAGGCCGTCGTAATGGAGGCGACATGGGTATCCAGATCGAGATTCTGCATGAAATGAGAGAAGATGGAGGGCTTCAGCTGGTCATCGAAGCGCCCGCTCTTTATGGTGAAGAGGCTGCCGGTCCGCCTGCCGTAATAGCGGTAGAAGCCCTGGTCCCACCGGTTCCAGGGAACCCTCGCGTCGTTCCAATTCACGCGTATGATGAAGGCGATGTCGATCCCCGGCTCCCTGCGCACGATGGAGGAGAAGTACTCCCCGAGCTCCCTCTTCGCCTCCCCCATCTGTCTCGACAGGGTGTTGATCTGATGGGGGGTCAGATTCCTTCCCCCCGGCGAATACAGGACGTGCTCGGCCTGCAGGAGCCTCTGTGCGTTATCCATGGGGATCTTCAGTATGCCGGTCCCCCATTTTCGTATCGAATTGTTTATATTCTGTTCCTGCTGCTTGAAAACGGCCATGCCGATGAGTGCCGAGGTGAAGGCGACCCCGGCGATCATGATGACGGAAAACTTGAAGCGGATGCCGAAGCGGATTTTGCGTATTTTAACACTCATGGGCGCAACGGTCATTTTTCAAATTTCGAAACCAGCATATTGTACAGTGTGACGAAGAGTATGCTCACGATGAACGAATCCGCCGCGGTGTAGATGGTATTCACCGCAATTCCGGGAATGCAGCTGGCGAAGGAGCTGTTGATATTCGACAGGATCGAGAGGCCCCCGCTGGGATGGACCGATTCGAAGATCCTGACGATCTCGGTGCCGAAACCGGTGACCGAGCACCAGATGAAGAGGATGAGTCCCGGTATGGTCGCCACTGCGACCGCCGCGATACAGAAAGCCTTGACGTGTAACTTCATGCTGAACCCCTCGCACGTATGTGTAGTAGCACCGATCTCCGGCACACTCTATGCCTTTCTGACGGAACGGGACCGGCCTGCCGCGATGCCGTCGCCCGTAAATCCTGTCTGTACCTTCTGCGTATTGACACATCACTCCAGGGACGGGACGAAGGTCACCCCCTGAAATATGCCGTAGCTGTTATCGTTGAGGACCGTCGCCCAGACGAGGCCGTCTTCAGAGTAATAGATACGGCCGCTGTCGCCGGCGGCGATGAAAACCCCCCTCCCGTAGGCCACCGTACGAAAGCTGTAGCCCGCTGCATCCACCCTCACGGTCATCCACATGATTCCGTCTTCCGAGATGCACATATAGCCGTTGGTCCCCACCGCGACGTACCGGCCGTGGCCGTAGGAGATTCCGTTGAGGCTGAGCACATTCAGCCTATCGGAACTCAGGTTGGATGTCCAGTGGATGCCGTCCGCCGATCTGACGACTGCCGGATAGGAGCCGTCATCCCCCACCGCGGTGAAGATATCGTCGAAACAGATGATCCGATTCAGGTTGTAACTGCAGCTCACACCGTTCCACGACGCACCGTCATGGGAATAGAAGATGTTGTACGACGGCCCTGTTTCGCCTACGGCGACAAATGTGCCGTTGCCGTGGGTGAGGGAGCGCAATGTCCCGCTGCTACCGCTCGAGAAGACGGAGTAGCTGGTGGTCCCGTCGGTCCGGTAGATGTACTGATAGTTGGTGCCGTTGTAGCCGCAGATGTAGACAATGCCGTTCCACACCAGGATATCGTAACCGAATCCGGGCGCACCGGAGCTGTTGTAGGTCCAGCTGGACAGGTCGTTTGAGTAGATAAAGGCGCTGGATACCTGCAGTGCGCCGATGAAGGCGCCGTTGCTGTAACCAACCGCGTTTATATTATGCCCCGACATGGACATCGCCATCCACGCCAGGCCGTCAGCTGACGCCAGCACGCCCCCGTTGCTGGAAACGGCGACGAAGAATCCGTCACCGCCCTTCGTGAGGGCATCCAGCGCATCGCCGTTGCCGATCGCGCAGGACCACAGGCTCAGCGCCGCGATGATGACGGCCGGGAATATCAGTTTTCGCATATTACGCCTTCTCTATAAAGACGGAGTATGGATTAGAATTCTCTCTCTGTCAAGATAAATATCCCTGCTGCGGTATTGCTCTTCACCGGAAGGATCTATGACGCGCCGACCGGCCCGAACAGGGTCCGTCCGCCGTGTCGGGACTCCCGGTGTATCCCCGGTGCGCACGGAACAACCGCACCCCAGAACGAGCCATTCATGGTACGCGGGACTGCAGAATAATTGTCAAATCCTTTTACGCGTGGGATCGCATGGGTCGCCGATGAGGCCCGTGGCACCCCTCAGGAGCGGCTCCTCCCCTTCACCTCGAGCCTGAGCTCGCCCCCGGACTTCACGATGCGAGTTAAGAGCTCCCGGTCAAGGCTCTCCATCAGCTCGTCCTCGTCGGCGCTTTCGTTCATGATCCTCACCAGGTCCTCCGCCTTGTCGCGACCGCAGCCGAGCATCCGCGCCAGCGCGTCCAGGTTCAGCCGCACATACCCCGTATCTGCCTTCGCCCCGCCTTTCGATGGGCCCGCCTTCTCCCCGCCGCCCGGTGCGGCGCATGCGAGCAGGACCCGCATGAGGGAGAAGAGGAACACCTCCCCCCTCTTCTTGGA
>JAFGJK010000117.1 GCA_016929135.1 Spirochaetota bacterium
TCACCGGTCCCTTTTTGTCAACCGGCTCGCCCAGGAGGTTGAATATCCTTCCCAGCGTCTCCTCCCCAACCGGCACCGAAATCGCCGCGCCGGTGTCGATGACCTTGGTTCCCCTGCTGATACCGTCGGTGGATGACAGTGCGACCGCCCTTATCCTGTTTCCGCCGAGATGCTGCTGCACTTCGCTGACCAGGGTCCTCTTCTCACCCATCACATCTATCTCAAGGGTGAGTGCGTTATAGATATTTGGCAGCTGGCCTTCCGGAAATTCAGCATCAAGAGTCGATCCTATGACCTGTACCACTTTCCCGATATTCTGACTCATACTAATACTCCTTCACTTTGATAGTATCATATATAAATATCTTTTTACTCCAGGGCCGCGGCGCCGCCGACAATTTCCGCGATCTCGTTGGTGATCTTCGCCTGTCGAGCCCTGTTGTAGGAGATGGTGAGCTCTCTGATCATATCGGTGGACGCGTCGGTGGCGTTCTTCATTGCAACCCTGCGCGCGAACTGTTCCGAATATGATGATTCCAGAAAGCAGGTAAAAATCTTAACCTTCAAGTACAGAGGAAGAATGTACGAAAACACCCTGTACGGATTCGGTTCAAAGATGTACTCCGTGTTGATCCGGAGCTTCGCATCAATGTCTTCCGTTTCCGCTTTTGAAATCGGGATCAGCTTGATGATCTCCGGCTTCTGGGATGCGGTTGATATCACCTTGGTGTACGAGACATACACCTCGTGAACCTCGCCGCTTGCGAACATGCGCCGCAACTCCTCGCTGATTCTCGCCGCCTCCTCGAAGGTCAGCTTGTCCTCCGGATTCGAAGCCGACTTGAACATCGGCACCCCTGCAAAATTGTAAAAGTTAATCCCCTTTTTTCCTATCACATAGAGGAGGACCTCCTTTTCGTCGGCCTCGAGCTCCTCTTTCAACTTCATCGTCTTGTTGATGATATTGGTGTTAAAACTGCCGCAGAGCCCCCGGTTCCCGGTGATCTGAAGGATCAGCACCCTTGAGGGATCGGGAACCTCCCTGAAGAGAGGTTCCGACGCAGTCTCGACGCCGGTGGAAAGCAGGTTCTTGATGATCTCGTTCACCTTTACATCATAGGGCTTCGACATTTCGAGACGTGACTGCATCTTCTTCATCTTCGCGGTCGAAACCATCTCCATGGTGCTGGTGATCTTTTTTGTATTGGTAATCGATTTGATTCGATTCAGGATGTCCCTTTGCTTTGCCACGGTTTTACCCTTTTACACAGTATTGTCTCGTCAGCCCGCTATTTCAGGCCTTCGATATACTTCGCGACGAAATCGATGGTGACTTTCTTCAGCTCCTCGTCGCTCTTCAAAATCCCCGTTTCGACTATCTCGGACAGGAGCTTCGAATGACTATCGCGGAGGAACTTAATGAATTTCTCCTCGAAATCCTTTATGTTTTCCACCGGGACCTTGTCCACCAGCCCCTGGGTACCGGCGAATATGATCGCCACCTGATCGGCCACATCCATCGGGACGTTCTGACCCTGTTTCAGGATCTCCACGAGTCTCATCCCGCGGTCCAGCTGCCGCTGCGTTGCCGCGTCGAGCTCGGTCCCCATCTGGGCGAAGGCCTCAAGCTCACGGAACTGCGCCAGGTCCAGCCGCAGCGATCCGGCGTATTTCTTCATCGCCTTGATCTGCGCGTTGCCGCCGACGCGGGACACCGAGATGCCGACGTCCACCGCGGGGCGCACGCCTGCCGCGAAGAGGTTCGGGAGGAGGTATATCTGACCGTCGGTAATCGAGATAACGTTCGTGGGGATGTAGGCGGAAACCTCTCCCTCCTGGGTCTCGATGATCGGCAGCGCGGTGAGACTTCCGCCCCCGAGCTCGTCGGAGAGCTTCGCAGAGCGCTCCAGAAGCCTCGAATGGCAGTAGAAGATGTCCCCGGGATACGCTTCACGTCCGGGAGGACGCCTCAGGAGCAGGGAGAGCTCGCGGTACGCGTTGGCCTGCTTTGAGAGGTCGTCATAGATGCACAGGGTGTGCCCGTTCTTTTCGTACATGAAGTATTCGGCCATGGCGCATCCGGCGTAGGGGGCTATGTACTGGAGCGGCGCCGGGTCGGACGCGTTTGCCGTAACGACGATCGTGTACTCCATCGCGCCGTGTTCTTCCAGCTTCTCGACAACCGCCGCCACCGTCGAGGCCTTCTGCCCCACCGCGATGTAGACGCATATGACGTTTTTCCCCTTCTGGTTGATGATCGCGTCGATGGCGATCGTGGTCTTCCCGGTCTTACGGTCGCCGATGATGAGCTCCCTCTGCCCCCGACCGATGGGGATCATGGAGTCGATCGACTTGATTCCGGTCTGAAGGGGTTCCTTCACCGGCTGTCTGCTGGCGATGCCGGGAGCGACGAATTCAAGGGGACGGTATTTCTGAATGTTGATGGGACCCTTGTTGTCCATGGGCTCTCCCAGAGGAGTGACAACGCGGCCCAGCATCTCTTCGCCCACCGGAACCGCGAGAACCCTGTTGAGCCTCTTTACCGAAAAGCCCTCTTCAATCTGGAGGAAGTCGCCGAGAATTGCGCAACCGATCATATCCTCTTCGAGGTTGAGCACCATGCCCTGGACACCGTTCTGGAACTCGAGCATCTCGCCGGACATCGCGTTTTCGAGGCCGTGGATCCTGGCGATACCATCACCGACCTGGATTACGGTCCCCACCTCGCTGATGTCAAGCTGTGATTTAAAACCCTCGATTTCCTTCTTTATAATCGATTTAATTTCATCAGTTTTAATCTTCATAAGCCGCTCCACTCCTGACTTTGCTTATTAGTAAATTTTTTCGTATATTTTTAAGATCTTTTACCAAAGACCCGTCTATCACCGTATCGCCGATCCTGATGATAATGCCGCCCATGATGGATTCGTCGATTTTTTCCTTCAGGACGATCTGCTTGTTGAATTTCTTTGAAAGAATCTCCACAATGCTTTCCTTCAGCGAGGCGTCCATCTCGGAGGTGGTGGTCACTGACACGTGCAGCCTGTTCTGAGTTTCGTCTATGAGCTCTGTCATGGCCTCATAGATTTTCGGTATGAATTCCTGGCGGTCATTTTCGATAAGCACGTTCAGCAGGTTCGTCACGTAGTCTGACAGTTTGCCGGTGAACACCTTTTTCACGAATTCCCTTTTCGATTCCTTCGAAAAGGCCGGCGATATTAGGTACTGGCGGACATCCCTGTCCGAAGTGAAGAGATCGGAAAGGAATTTCATCTCTTCTTCCAGATCTGGCAGTACATTTTTCCCCTGACCAACCTCAACGAGTGAGAGTGCATAGACCCTCGATATATCATTCGCTGCCACGATATCAACCCTATAATAGATAGATTATTGCGGGACAGTTCATTACTGAACTGTCCTCATGTTTTTAAGCGCCTCTTCTACAAGGCCTTTTTGATCACTGGAATTAAGGTTCTTCTTTACGATCTTAGACGCGATATCGGTTGACAAGGAGACGATCTCATTCTTGAGATCTGTTAAGGCCTTTTCCTTGGCAATCTCGATCTCTTTCTTCGCCCTTTCGGTGATCTCTTTTCCCGATACATTCGCTTTTTCGATAATCTCGTTTTTCACCTTTTCAGCTTCTTCCTTTCCCTTCGAGATTATCTGGGCTGCTTCATCCTTCGCCCTGTCCATCATTTCCTTGTGCTGACCGAAAAGCTTTTCAGCTTCCTGTCTCGCCTTTTCCGCATTGTCGATGTCACCGCGAATCTTCTCCGCCCGGGCGTCAAGTGCTTCAACAATAGGTTTCCAGGCCGTTTTCCACAGGAGCAGCACCAGCACGATAAACGTGATGATCGTCCAGAGGAGCAGACCCGGATCAACCTTCAGCAACCCTTCTTGTATGACTTGCATCGTTCTACACCTTGTTTAGAATAGATTAGTGTGCCTGTTCTGCCGCTGCCGGCTGAGCAACGGGAGCCTGTCCGCCCTCAACAGCCTTGGGGGCCTGAGTTGCCAGCATAAAGGTAATAACGAGTGCGAAGAACGTAAAACCCTCGATCAGAGCCGCGGCGATGATCATCGCGGTCCTCAGGTCGCCGCTCAGTTCGGGCTGACGAGCCATACCTTCGATGGCACCAGATGCGAGCCGTCCGATTCCCAGCGCAGCACCGATAACGACGAGTCCTGCTCCAAGACCAGCACCCAGATATGACATACCTAGATATTCCATAAATCCTCCTACGTGTTTAAAAAAGTATTCTTCTTCTATTTAAAATTAACCTTTCGATTAATTTTAGTGCACCACCACGGATCATCAGTGCGCGTGCATTGAAGATCCGATAAACATTGCCGAAAGCACCGCGAATATATACGCCTGGATGAAGGCCACCAGGAGCTCCAGGAGAAATATCATGAGCGAACCAGCCACCGAGGCGATGCCGACAAAGTAGCTTTCAAACATCATGATAAGATAGAGAAATATGATAATGACGATATGTCCCGCCGTCATGTTCGCGAAGAGTCGGACGGTGAGAGCGAAGGGCTTGATGAGGAGACCCACCAGCTCAATGGCCCAGAGCATGGGGAAAAGAAACACCGGAATCCCATGGGGGACGATGCCGGTTACTATCCAGAGCGGCCCCTGCTTCACGAATCCGACGGCGAACATTCCCAGAAGGGTGAAGATCGCCAGCCCGCCGGTCACCGCGAGGTTGCCAGTGGCCGTCGACGCGCCGGGAACGAGACCCATGAGATTACAGAACAGGATAAAGAAAAAGACGCTCGAAAAGTAGGGCATCGCCGTCTTGATGTACTTGTGGTCGAAATTCGGCTCCACGATCTCATCGTGCACGAACCCGATGAGTGATTCCCACATATTGACCCATCGCGACTTGGATCCGTAGCGATCTTTCTTGATCATCCTCCCGAGGGGTATGAATATCAGCGCGCTCATGAGCACCGATACCCACAGCATCAGCACCCAGCGCGTGATCCTCAGGTCGGAATTCGGCAGACCGGATATATTGATCTGGTAATTTTTCAGGATTCGTTCGTTGAGGTCGATGGCGATGAAGTTGTTGATGCCCTTGAGCTGCCGGATAACGATGTTGTCGCCGGGGAGAACAGCGACCGGTGCGATGGGATGGTCGGTGAGGTGACCGACGACTATCCCGTACATTCCCCCCTCTTCGTGATGACCTCCGGAAGGGGCGAGCATAAAAAGAAGAAAAAGGAAGTAGACGAGAATAACCGATGTGATAATAACGATGCGTTTCACAGGACACTCCTTACCACAAATAATCCAAGTTGAATCCTACGAGCCTTGTTCTATCTAGAACCGGATCAAACCGGTATGCTATTCAACGGTAACGGTACGCATTCCATCACGTCGCTTGATTCAGTGCCCTATCTGTGAACACATATAAATTACAGGGCTTAAAAATCAAGATAATTTTTTACATCCACTTAACCCTTTTTTCATCCCCTCGTTCTTTATCTCTTTTCTCCTCCCGCTGTATTTCCTTCAACTCCTTCAGCAGGAAATAGAATCCGAGCACCATGCCGACGAAGGCCCCCAGCGTCACAAACAGCGGAGACCTGTCATAATGATTGTCGAGCTTGTATCCTCCGATGAGAAAAGCCAGTACAGTAATCGCGAGCTGAAGCCCCATCGTAATGTGAGCGAATATCGGCCGGGATGATCGTCCCCTTTTCAATATGCCATAATCCCACGATTTAATTGGATTAATTGGACAAACGCCCCTATTTTTGTCAACATTTTTTTAAAAATTGAACATTCCCGAGGTATTCGCCGCAAAACAGTTATATTAATATTTATATGTTATTTTTAATAACAGGCTCCCCCGATGGGGATGACGCCAAATAACTCAAGGGGGGATGGGGGTATGACGATAATAGTAGCGCGCACCAATTTCCGGGGGAATGCCACATGAAGCTTTCAGTGAAGCTGATCCAGCAGAAGGACGAGATTATCGCCAATTGTCCCGAACTTGACATAAATTGCTACGGCTCAAACAGGGACGAAGCGATACGAAGAATAAAGAACGTGATCCACTTCTACATCGATGCGGCGAAGGAGCTGGGACTGAACGTTGAAAGGCTTTACGAGCTCAGCATCGACGGAGAAGCCAACGGTTCTCCCGTGGTAAAGGAGATTCCGGAAAAGAGCCACTCCATCAACTGACGCGCATCGCCCCCCGCATCAATACCCGCCCAGCGCCGATTCGACGATCGAAAAACGCGCACGCCGCAACAGTTCCGATTCCCATGCCGTCCGGGACTCCATGCGCTTCCTGTCACGGATCTGCGCCAGTATGGCATCCTTCGCCCTGTGGAAGGGGACGAGCCCCGATCCGGCCGACGGCGTACCCCCCCTTATCCTGGCACGGCGCATGATGGCGAGCATTTTGTCGTAGTCCCGGCGCGCCTCGGCTTCCGTCGCCATTACGGAGGAGAGCACGATGTCGTCGAGATACCCGGCGGCAAGGGAGTGCTGACGGTTCACCTCCCAGGCCTCCCTGTACGCCTCCGTGGCGCAGACGCCCCGGCCCAACGCCTCGTTGAAAAGTACCGTATCCAGGAGAATACTCCTGGCCCAGTCATGCCTGATCTTTGCCGGGATATCCCGGATATGCAGCATCCCGTTCTTCTTCATATAGACGAGTCTGAGCACCCTCGACAGGTCGGAGACCGTAAACTGCTCTCCCGAGGCCCTGAACAGGACCGTAGTCGGATCCGCCGAGTCCGCAGCGGCCGTGTTGTCCCACACCCCCCCGGCGCGAAGGAGACGCGATTCCATCCCCTCTCGCGCCCTGGAGAGAAGCGATTTCCGTACAGCCCGACGATCGCCGGAATCACCGATGAGATCACCGATGGTATCCCTGTCCGGATGAAGCCGCTGCAACAGCACCACCACCGCTGTTGTACCTGCGGTTACAACCGGCTCGGGTGCCACCGCCCCATGTCCCAGATGAAAAACAACCCTGTCATAGTCCTCACCGCGGTCTCCCCGGGCGAGGAAGCTCTCGGAGACCTTCACCCTCCCCCCGGTGTGTCTCAGGACCGCCTCCGGCGCAACACCGCTTCTGAGCTCCCCGATGATCTCCCTCGCCAGTGCGTCAGGCGCTGGGCCATCGCCGGGGGTTACGGCGTACTCCCTCACCCGCACGACGTCCCCCTCGTACCACCCGTCCCGGGAGAGCGTCTTCCAGTAGTAGTCGGCGCAGAAGTTACGCTCCACGAAGCGGAGCAGAAACAGGAAGTCCTCGTTCCTGTCGTATCCGGCCCTCTTCGCCTCATCCACGGTAATGAGCTCAAGCGCCAGCCGCTTCAGCTTTCTCCGCTGCTCCTCCTTCCGTGACATCACGGCGTCCACGTCGTCGCTCCTCCCCTGGAGCCAGCGCACGAGCATCCCCCTGGTGATCTCACGGTTGCCGTACCTGGCCATGACGGTCCCCTCCCGTGCGCAGCCGCAGGGAAGCGCAAAGAGGAGCAGGATGGCGAGGCAGCACAGGGTGTTCCGGCGTGTCATGGCATATCTCCTTCGGGGGGTGATGGTGGCGGCGCGATGACGCGGTGTCAATAAGGATTTTAGTACTGGAAGCGGGCGCCCAGCTGTATATTGACGTCGCTCCGGTTTCTCATGTCCACAACGGATTCCACCGAGACACGCACGATGTAGAGGTTGATGTCCAGGCCGATTATGAAGAGGGGATGGTAGAATTTCGGCTTGTAGAGGTTGTCGGAAATGACCGTGACGTACCCCAGGTCGTCGGTGCCGAACGTGGTAAAATAGGCGTTCGCCCCGGCCGGGTAGGCCGAACCCAGGGCATAGCCGATGAACTGCATTGTCAAGGTACCGTAGGCCATGGTCATGCCCGCGCCGGTATAAATGGAGAAGATCCAGAATATGTCGAAGTAGGCAAGGGCCTCCAGGGTGATCGAACCGATGTACCAGCGCATCTTGGCACTGTAGATGCTGTTGAGATTCACGCCGACATCCCCCGCGGCCGTCGAGATCATGCCCAGATCATAGAGATACTCCCCGTCGAAGGCGACATTCCCTGTCATCACGTCCCCCCCCAGGAGTACGGCGATACCGCCGAAGTGGAAGAGCCCGGGAAAGATGATCACCCGCGGCACCGCCTGGTAGCGGAATCTGGCCCCGAAGGCATAGACGCCGATGGAGGTGAGCTTGGCGTAGGAATAGTCGATCGGCGGCAGATAGATGCTGTCGTTGTAGATGAAGAACTTCAGCAGGAGGTCCAGCCTGCTGTCGATGCCGATGCCGGCGAAGATCACCGGGTTCGGCGCATAGGCCGGATAGTACCCCTCGGGCCGCTCCAGGTCGTGGTCGTAATACTCCATGTGGGCGAGACCCAGTGACGCCGATATCCCGGCGAAAAAATGCCCCGGTCCCCCGAGGCTGGAGGTTCCCACAGGGTAGCCGCCGAGATTGGCCAGCATGAAGGCATTGGCGAAGGCCGGGCCGTTGGTGCTGAAGATGTTCTGCATTTTCGATATGTACTGGAGCACCCCCTCGGGGGCCAGGTTGGGGATCCCGGAGGTGTCGACAATGGTCAACGCGCCGGATTTTTCAGGCCGGAGGAGGGCCGCGGCAAAGAGCAGCAGAACCGCCGCCGTTGTTCGTATATATCTCATGGAAACCTGGGACCGCATATGCTTATATTGTCGGCATTCCGCAGGGAAAATTAACCATTGCCGTGCCCGTCCTCAAGCGACATCTGTATCTGGGCATAGGCGGAGTGGTTGTGAATCGACTCGAAATTCTCGGACTCGACGGAAAACCAGAGTATCCCCGGGATATCCCTGAGCTTCTGCGCCGCGTTCCTCACGATATCCTCGACAAATACCGGATTTTCATAGGCCCGCTCGGTGATGTACTTCTCGTCCTCCCGTTTCAGCAGGGAGTAGATGTCCGAGCTGGCCGAGGATTCGGCGATCTCCACGATGGTCTCGATCCATATCTTTTCACGCGCCTTCACCGTCACCGAAAGCATCGAACGCTGGTTGTGCCCCCCGTAGCGGCTGATCTCCTTGGAGCAGGGGCAGAGCGACAGTACCGGGACGTTGATCTCCATGGTATAGAAATCCTCGTCCGAACTGCCGGAGATCCTGCAGCGATACTCCATCTTTGCCGGTTCCCCAGACACGGGAGCGTGTTTGGTGATGAAATAGGGAAATTCTATCTCGAAATGGGAGGTTTCCGCCTGGAGGGTCTCCTTCATCTCATTCAGGATGTCCCTGATGTTCAGGGTGCTTATCCCCCGGCGGTACTTGTTAAGGATCTCGATGAACCTGCTCATGTGGGTACCGCGGAAATGATGGGGCAGGTTCACATACATGTTCACCCTGGCCACGGTATGCTGCTCACCGTCGGCCCTGTCGAGAACCACCACTGGATAGGAGATGTCCTTCACCCCCACCTTGTTGATCGGCATGTTCCTCGTGTCCGGTTCCGACTGTATGTCCCGAAGGCTTCTTCTCATGGGATCCCTGTTCCCCGGTGGATCGACCCCCCCCCAGACCGGAGAATATTACAGATTCAGGGATACTCGTAATTATTTCAATCCTTTTAATGAGTGGTATCCGAAAAGGGGAGCCTGGACTATTCCGTTAAAACCACCGGTCCCCTCTCGGTAATCGCAACGGTGTGCTCGTACTGGGCTGACAGCATTCCGTCCTCGGTCACGGCGGTCCAGCCGTCCTCAAGGGTCCGCACTCCCGCCCCCCCCTGGTTCACCATGGGCTCCACCGCAAGGACGAGTCCCTCCCTGAGCACCATACCCGAGCCCTTGGTGCCGTAGTGGGGAACCACCGGTTGTTCGTGAAGATCGAAGCCGATGCCGTGCCCGGTGAAGGTGCGCACCACGCTGTACCCCCGGGACTCCACATATTCCTGTATGGAGCCGCCGATATCGCCAAGCCTGTTCCCCGGCACCATGGCGCTGATCCCGAGACTGAGGGCCTCCATTGCGGAGTCGCAAAGCCGTCGAGCCGCTTCCGATACCCTGCCGACACGATAGGTAACGCAGGAGTCGCTGAAAAAGCCGTTCAGGGCCACGCCGATATCGACCTTGACGATATCGCCGTCACGAAGGATTTTTTTTCTGGAGGGTATCCCGTGCACCACCTCGCTGTTGACCGAGATGCACGAGGAATGGCTGTACCCGGCAACTGTCTTAAAGGCCGGCCGGGCCTTTTTCCTGTTGATGGAATTCTCGATAATGGTATCCAACTCCCAGGTGGTAATCCCCTTGAGGTCCAGCGACGAGATATCGTGAAATATCCCCGCCAAGATCCTCCCGGATTCCCTGATCCGCCTGATGTCCTCCGGCGTTTTAAGCCGAATCCCCCGGATCCTCATGGCCTCCACTGAGCGGCATAAGGGTATTCGCCGAAGCGATCCTGGCCGCTACGCCTCGACCGCCTTTGCGTCTTTCGCAGGCTCCTTCTCCTCCTCGTGGGTGAGCCCTGCCTCCTGCTTGATCCTGGTTTCGATCTCCCTGGCAATCGCCGCATTTTCCTGCAGGTATCTCTTGGCGTTCTCCCTCCCCTGCCCTATCCTGTCCTCCTTGTATGAGAACCATGTGCCCGATTTCTTGATGATTTCAAAGTGGACGCCCAGGTCGAGGATGCCACCCTCGCGGGAGATCCCCGAATTGAAGAGGATGTCGAACTCGGCCTGGCGAAACGGCGGGGCCACCTTGTTCTTCACCACCTTCACCCTGACCCGGTTGCCCACGGCCTCCTCGCCCGATTTGAGGGTCTCCACCCTGCGGATGTCCATCCTGACCGATGAATAGAACTTCAGGGCATTGCCGCCGGTGGTGGTCTCGGGCGATCCGAACATGACGCCGATCTTCATCCGTATCTGGTTGATGAAGATGACGCAGGTCTTGGACTTGGCGATCACCGCAGTGAGCTTCCTGAGGGCCTGGCTCATGAGCCTGGCCTGGAGCCCCATGTGGGCGTCCCCCATCTCGCCGTCAATCTCCGCCTTGGGTACCAGCGCCGCCACGGAGTCTATGACGATCACATCCACCGCGCCGGATCGGACCAGCGCCTCGGTGATCTCCAGGGATTCCTCTCCGGTGTCCGGCTGCGACACCAGAAGCTCGTCGGTGTTGACGCCCAGCTTCCTCGCATAGATCGGATCAAGGGCGTGCTCCGCATCGATGAAGGCCGCAACCCCCTTTTCCTTCTGCGTTTCGGCGATGATATGGAGCGACAGCGTTGTCTTCCCGGAGGATTCCGGCCCGTATATTTCGATCACGCGCCCCCGGGGCACACCGCCGATCCCCAATGCCACGTCCAGCTCAAGGGAACCGGTGGATATGGCCGGGATCTTGACCACCTGGTCCTTTCCCCCAAGCTTCATTATGGATCCCTTGCCGAACTGTTTCTCTATCTGCAGTATCGCCGATTCCAGGGCCTGTGCCTTCTGATTTACCTCTTTCTGCTCCGACATTCCTCTTCTCCTGTGGCTGTTATTTCGCCGCGCCATCGCGGCGGCGTATGATTAATGAACGAATCTGCTCCCCGGAATGACGAGGATTCCTGTAAAATACCGGGAAATAATCAGATTCATGGTCGTCTCACCTTTCAGGTCCGTTATTGAATAACAATCCCTTAACAGCCGTGTGTATCGATCACGGTACCGCGGGACTATCGGTATCAGTAACGTCTTTATGTCACTTGAGCATATCGTTTTATTAATAGCAAGCAAAATATCAAAAACTACTACATTTTTGTTTAGATTGTACCTTCAGGGGAGCGCTTTCTTCATTCTCTCCCCCGCCTCACCGGCCATCTTCATGTATTCCAGCTTGTTCAGACCGTCCACAAAGGAGAAGATGCCGGCCACGGAGATGTCGATACTGTGTCCCACCCCGAAAACCTTCAGCTCCCTGCCGTTGTATTCCTCGACGATAAGGGCCGATACCTCGGAAAGGGCGTCCGATCCACCGGTGATTGCCACCAGATTGAATGACCGGAGCTTGGCCCTGGTACCGGTGAGCTTCTTCACCGCGTTTATTCCGGCATCCACCCCTCCGTTCCCATGGGCCACCTCAAAGCTGATTGAACTGTTGTTATAATGGTCCTTCAACGTCACCATGGCCATAGGGGGGGACTGCATCCCCGTGGATATCTGCACGTTTTCCACCTTGTAGCGCCGCTTCCCCTCCTCCCGGTACATCGCCTCGCTCACCAGGGTCACCAGGTCCTCGTCGTAGATCTCCTTTTTACGATCTGCCAGATCCTTGAAATATTTAAAGAAGCGGTCCATCTCGTCTGGGGAGAGATCGAACCCAAGCGACCGCAGCCGCTCCAGGACCGCATGCCTGCCGGAATGTTTTCCCAGCACCAGGGTGGATCTGCTGATCCCCACGTCCTCGGGCTTCATGATCTCGTAGGTCATGGAGTTCTTCAGCACCCCGTCCTGATGTATTCCGGATTCATGGGCGAAGGCGTTCTCACCTACCACCGCCTTGTTGGGCTGTACCGACACACCCGTAATCCTGGAAAGGAGCTTGCTGGTCGACATAATCTGCCGTGTGTTCACCTCCGTATAGACGTTATAGAGGTCGCTCCTGGTCTTTATGGCCATAACGATCTCCTCCATGGAGGTATTGCCGGCGCGCTCCCCGATGCCGTTCACCGTACACTCGATCTGCCGCGCCCCTGCCTCAATGGCGGCAAGGGAATTCGCCACCGCAAGTCCCAGATCGTTGTGACAGTGCACCGAGATCACCGCATTCGATATGTTCGGCACGTGATCGAAGAGATGGCGGAGCTTTCGGTAGAACTCTGTGGGAATGGTGTATCCCACCGTATCGGGTATGTTCACCGTACCGGCGCCGGCATCGATCACGGCCGCGACCATCTCGGAGAGATACCCCAGGTCGCTCCTTGTTGCGTCCATGGGTGAAAACTCAATGTCCTTAACAAAGCCGGCGGCGTATTTCACCGCCTCCACTGCCAGGCGAAGCACCTCCTCCCTGGTCTTTTTCAGCTGGTACTCTATGTGTATGTCCGAGCTGGAGATAAATGTGTGGATCCTGGGCAGTTCGGCCTTTCTGATCGCCTTTGCAGCAGCGTCGATGTCCTTTGTATTCGCCCGTGCCAGGGCCGCCACACGGATCCCACGCGCCCTCTCCGCAATAAGCTGCACGGCATCGAAGTCTCCCTGGGAGATCACCGGAAATCCCGCCTCCATGACATCGACATTTAGCTTCACCAACTGCTCCGCAAAGCGAATCTTTTCGTCTATGTTCATGCTGAACCCCGGTGACTGCTCTCCGTCACGCAGCGTTGTGTCAAAAATCACTACCTTTTCTTTCTTTCTTTCCTTCATCGTTTGCTCCGTCCTGCTCTATGATATAATAAAAAAAGCCGTCACGAGATCGTGACGGCTTTTTATTCTTTCACCTTTTGTGAAGGCATCACAATCCCGGCCACGCTCCTCGGCTGATAAGGAGCAGGTTCGCTAAAAGGAGGCCGATTAGAGCCAGGATTGATTTCATGCCTGTATACATACTGTTTCCTTTATTCTCCTTTCACCTGAGTATCAAGTTAGTGAACAAGCTCTCATTATGTCAATATAAAATATCGCAAACATCGTAAAAAACCGCCACTCCGAAGTATTTTTTCAATTCCTCTATTGAATTATCGGTACAATACATCTGTTACATCGCCAAATCCCGGATGGACATTTCACTGAAGGCGTACAGTGACGGTACCCTGCTTCTGTTTCCCGCAGGCCCCTATCCCCCAACCTATTTTGTCTTGACAATAGCCGTGACGGGGATAATAGTCTTTCATCCACTATTCATACCCGGAGTGACACCATGAAAAAGGCACTTGCACTGCTCATGTTTTTAATGATGGCATCCACAGGCATTCTCTGCACGACCGGATGCGGCACAAGGGAATGCAGCGGCAGTTCCCTCAACGGCACTGTCGACCTTGAGGGACACCGGGGCGCCAGGGGCAAAAGGCCTGAAAACACGATCCCCGCCTTTGTCTACTGCATGGAGCAGGGGATGACCACCCTGGAGCTGGACACCCATGTCACCAAGGACAAGGATCTCATCATATATCACGATGACACAATGAACGGCACGATATGCCAGGATGCTCATGGGAATCCCGCCGGGAAGATTCCGGTCAAGACCCTCACCGTATCCGAACTGAAGACGTACGACTGCGGCGCCAGAAAGAACGAGGAATTCCCCGAGCAGGAGACAGCGAAGGGAACCAGGCTTTCGACGCTGAAGGAGCTTTTTGATTTCGTGAAGGCCTACGAAGACGAGCACGGTATAACGACCCCCTTCATGTTCAATATTGAGATCAAGCTTGAGGAGAACGCCAGCATACAGGAGATACTGGAGGCCGCGCGGATAACGGTCAAGGCCATCGAGGATTCCGGAATGACAAATCGCGTGATAGTGCAGAGCTTCGTGATGGAGGCTATTAAAGAGGTCAAACGCATCAATCCTGCAATGAAAACCTCGGCACTCTTTCAGCCCACCTATCCCCAGGGATTCATGCTGACCATAGGACGTTCGGCCAACAGCGATGAAATCATCGCACAGACGCTCGAGGCCGGGGCCGACGTAATCTCTCCCTACTATCTCTACTGTTCATCGGAATTCATGCGAAAATGCCACGAAAAAAAGCTTCTGGTGATACCGTGGACCGTTAACGAGCCTGAAGCCATGAAGAGGCTCCTCGAATGCGGCGTTGACGGCATAATCAGCGACTACCCGGACAGGCTTCGTGCCGCCCACGATGTCTGGAGAAAGACGGGACAGAAATGACGGCTTTTTTCCAAAGCCATCTCTTTTTTGGAGAGGAGGTGCTGAACGGTATCCACCTCTTTTTCGGAGGATGGCTGGACCGGGGGATGTACTACATAACGATACTGGGAAACGAATCATTCTACATGGTGATACTGCCGCTACTCTACTGGTGCTATGAAAAAAAACGGGCGATGAAGATAATCGTCATCTTCCTGGTATCCAGCGCCATCAACGACCTCTGCAAGGACCTCTGGCATATGCCCAGACCGGATGCTGCACGACTTCTTCCGGGTATCCGTGAATTGAACATCGCCTACAAGCCGAAGAGCCCGGGGTTTCCCAGCGGGCATACGCAGGGTGCGGTGGCCTTCTGGGGACCCATAATATGGTATTTCCGTCATCCGGCAATCATCTGCGTCGGCTTAGCCCTGATACTGCTGATCCCCTATTCTCGCCTGTACCTCGCCGTACACTTCCTGGGAGATGTAACGGGCGGCTACCTGATCGGTATAGCAATCCTGTTCATCATGATCCCTGCGACAGAGTGCTTCGATCGGAACCGTGAGAAATTTTGCGAAATCGTCCTCGTTACTACGGCGCTGGTGATTCCACTGGTGACATTCATCATCGCCCCGTCGAATTATGTCTATCCGGCCCTGGGAAGCCTTTCCGGCATGCTCACCGGCGCGGTGATCGCCAATACACGAATTGATTTCAATCCGAGGAATTCATGGTATGCGACGGTGATTAAGATAGTCATCGGTCTCTCGGTCTTGTTTGTCCTGAAGTTTGGATTGAAGATGATACTCCCATCGAACGAAACCTTCGGCTATATCAGGTATTTCATTCTGGGGATCTGGTGTACCCTGCTGGCTCCGCTGTTATTCAGCAGGTTCAGGTCACTGAAAGGGGTGAATGACGGGCAATGATATTTGATTTGCAATCATATTTCCTGTAATTAGATTCTTCTCGGTAGTATTCCTTCCATATTCGCTGGCTTCCCCCAGTATATCTTCCATGTTGTGACATTCTGTATTGTTTCAACTACGAGCATATGGTTTAAGAACAGATAGTTATCCATTATTTTATATTCATTCATGTTTTTCATATATTCATCAACAGCACAGGAAATAAAAAGGGAAACAGACATCTTACAAAATTTCCTGATATCAGTAAAGTATTCGTATTCACGTGGGCGTATAGAAACATGCAGGCACTGCCATCGCCCTGATGCACTTCTCTTTTGATACTCCACAGTCATTGAATACCTGGCCCTCAGGGAACTTCTCTTCAATGACATTCTCAACAATCTGATCACCACATCAGATTTACTCAAGCGCGATAAAACAGAAATCATCCTTATCTTTTCCATTGTTTTCAGATCAAGATTCAATGTTGTTGTTATCATATCAACCCTCCCCATCATCCGAAGTAGCAATTTAATCACAAACCCCATTAAGGTTTTTTTCCTATTATACACAAGACACGATGGTGATAACGACATCTGGAAGGACTACTGATGAATAAACGATTTTACAGCAATAATCGAAAATTTGTACTATTCAACAATGATCCGTCATCCATCTGGCATTATTACGAAAAATAGATTCGAGCGAGCGGGAAGACAGCCCCAGAGATACCAGTGATTCAATCTCAGTATCCCTGGATACAATGAGAAAAGGAAAATCCGACCCATAGAGGATACGATCATGATAGCGCTCCAGGAGATCGATTCCCAAATCATATCCTCCCGGAAGGTTCGGCAAAAAGGTAAATGCCGTATCCATCATGATCCCCGGATAATGATCAAGCAAAGCAAAAAAACCGCGGTACTCCAGGGCCCCCAAATGTGCCACGTTAACTGATAGTTCGGGGTATCGTTCCAGAACTCGAGTAAAGCGCTCCAGCCCCACGAATTCATTACCGATAGGCCCTGTCCCCACATGTAAGAGAAGCCGTTTCTTTTTTTCAATAACCAACTCATACAGTGGAAACAACCGCTCATCGTCGGGTGCGAAGCGCTGTACGAGAAAATGAAGCTTGATTCCCATGGTCCTCGGGTGTGCCATCACCTCCTCTGCATAGCGAAGGGCATCGCCGTCGCCTGGATGATAGGCGGCAAAACAGAAGAGATTGCTGTATTCGCCGAGAACCTGAAGGTTCCACCTGTTGATCTCCCGGGCAATACCGGGTCGGTGTGCGTAATTGGAATACACGATCCGCTCGACCCCTGCCCGTATGAGCAGATCGATACAATCACGGTAGTTGAGCTGGTATATCAATCTCCACCCGTACTGCTCCAGGAAATAGTCCCCGATCGCCCGGAAGAGCTTATCGGGAAAAAGATGCACGTGGGAGTCGATGATTGCTTCCGGGATCATTTCCCTTTGATCGTTGCCAGAGTAAACTTTGGAATACCCGCCTGGTTGAGAAGATCCATGACCTTCACGATGGTTTCATAATTCGCATTTCTGTCGCCACGGATGAGAACATTGGTATCCTTTTGAAGCGTCTCCTTCCTTTTCCTGAACTCGTCAAGGAGGGCTTTCTCCTCGAACTTAGTATCATTGACAAATATTTCGTTCTTTTCTGATACCGAGACGACAAGCTGCCCTTCGTTATGTGTGCCGCTTTTCACCGCGGATGGAAGGTTCACCACGATCGAGGTCACCCTTCCCTGGCTGGCATGGTATGTCAGAATAAAAAAAATCAGCAGAGTGAAGGAAAGGTCGATAAGTGGAGTCATGTCCATAACGGATCGTACGTTAAACCTGCTTTTAAATTCCCACTTCACGTCAATCCTCCGTATTGCTGCCAAGCACGTTGGCGACAAATTCGACTTCCTTCACGAAGAAATCAGACTGACTGACGCAGTAATTGTAGAACATCCATGAGGGAATAGCCACTATAAGCCCGATGATGGTCGTGAGCAGGGCCTCGGCAACACCGTAGGCCAGCAGATTTGAGGCATCCGGTCCGCCCTGGTAGAGTGCCATGAAAGCCTTGAGGAGGCCGGTGACCGTTCCGAAGAGTCCCAGCATCGGCGAAATGGTGGCGATTGTGGCGAGGATCACAACGTTTTTTTCTATCGTGATGATGGCATTTCTGGATGAACCAAGAACGACCCCGCTGTTCAGTGTTTTGCTCTCATGATGGTTCAATATTGTGCGAATCAGGATTGCTATGGGGCCGGTGTACAACTCCAGTGAATTCCGCGCTCCTTCAAAATTCTTTTTCTTGATGAAGTTCGCAGTATTTTCGGTGATTACCCGATAATCGTGGTTTATCTTCCGGTAATACACCATACGCTCTATGATCACCGCGAGGGCGATGATCGAGCACAGTATGAGGGGAACAATGGTCACCCACATGCTCCATGAGGTAAAGAAGGCAATTAAAGTTCTTCCGTCCATCCCCTTTCTCCCTGTAGTGATGATTCCCCATTATGAAGGATATCGATATGCGATATGAGACGCCCCGTCAAACCAGCGGTTTGGGAAGAACCGGAGGGCGCTTCCTCTGGACTATACGACACCGCAGGATACGAAGTGTTACGACCGTGTATCACTTGTATGGTCCAGCAAGAGAAGATGCCCGAACCGCTCCCTCTTCGTTTCAAGGTACTTGATATTATGTTCCTGCACCGAATGCTCGTGCTGTCTCCTCGCCGTCACCCTGATCCCGTATCGTGCCAGCCCATCCATCTTTTCAGGGTTGTTGGTCATGAGGATCACGCTTTTAACGCCGATCTTTTTCAGCATCTCCGCGGGAATCCGGTAATCCCTCTCGTCGGCCTTGAACCCCAGCATTACATTGGCATCGAGCGTATCATAGCCCTTATCCTGCAGTGCATAGGCCCTGAGCTTGTTGGCAAGCCCGATCCCCCGCCCCTCGGCCATATGGTAGAGCAGTATCCCCCTCCCCTGGTCCTGGATAATCCTGAGCGCCTCATGGAGCTGGGGGCCGCAATCACACCGCCTGCTCCCCAGGGCATCCCCGGTGAGGCAGGCGGAATGAATCCTGGTGAGAATATTCTCGCCGTCGCCGACATCCCCCTTCAGCACGATGGTATGGTCCATACCGTCGATGTTGTTGACAAAACCGATGATTCTGAAATCACCGTATTCGCTGGGGAATTCCGCCACAGATACAACAGTGACGCAGAGGTCCCTGGGACAATCACTGCAGTTCCATTTGTGTTTACAGGACCTGAATTCCTCAAGGTCCTGCCGTACTATCTCTTCAATAGTCGGGATATGCATTTATTTTTCCTTTTCATATAGAGGCTCTCGATCACTCCTTGAAAATGTCAAGCACTATCGCTGCAAATGAAACATCCCGCCGGGTCGTTTCTTCAGCGAAAAAGCCCCCCGCTCAAGGCGGGGGGCTGATATACCATTGCTACCGAATCAATACCGGTAATGCTCCGGCTTGAATGGGCCGTCGACTGGAACACCGATATAGTCCGCCTGCTGCTTCGTGAGCTTCGTAAGCTTCACGCCGAGTTTGTTCAGGTGTAGCGTGGCCACCTCCTCATCCAGCTTTTTAGAAAGGGTGTATACCCTTTTGTCATGGCGTCCGCTCGCCAGCTCCATCTGTGCGAGGCATTGATTGGTGAAGCTCGTACTCATGACAAAGCTCGGATGTCCCTGGGCGCATCCCAGATTCACCAGCCGCCCCTCTGCCAGAACGATGATGGATCGGCCGGATTTAAGCGTCCATCTGTCAACCTGCGGCTTGATGTTCTCCTTCCTGCACTCCTTGGTATCCTCAAGGTAGTGCATGGCGATCTCGCTGTCGAAATGTCCGATGTTGCAGAGTATTGCACCCTCCTTCATCCTCTCCATGTGGGCGCCGTTCACCACGTCAACGTTCCCCGTCGCGCTGACGAAAATATCTGCTTTCTCCACAACCTCGTCCATGGTGGTCACCTCGTAGCCTTCCATTGCCGCCTGGAGGGCACAGATGGGATCGACCTCGGTGACGAGGACCCTGGCCCCGAATCCCCGCATGGACTGGGCACAGCCCTTTCCGACATCGCCGTAACCGCATACCACCACGATCTTCCCCGCCACCATAACGCCGGTGGCACGCTTGATGCCGTCAGACAGCGATTCCCGGCAGCCGTAGAGGTTGTCAAACTTTGACTTGGTCACGGAATCGTTCACGTTGATTGCCGGGAAGAGGAGCTCGCCGTTCCGTTCCATCTGGTAGAGCCTATGGACACCGGTTGTGGTCTCTTCCGACACCCCCCTGATCTTCCCGCTATTCTCGGTCCACCGCGTTTTGCTCCTTTTGACCCTCTCTGCGATCCTGGCGATAATGATTCTGAATTCCTTGTTGTCATAGGTCTTTTCCAGAAGCGACGGATCCTTCTCGCACTTCACGGCCCAGTGGACGAAGAGGGTCGCATCGCCGCCATCGTCCACGATGAGTTCAGGGCCGGAGCCGTCGGGCCAGGTGAGCGCCTGCTCGGTGCACCACCAGTACTCCTCCAGGGTCTCGCCCTTCCATGCGAAGACCGCGGCGCTCCCGGCTTTTGCAATCGCCGCAGCAGCGTGATCCTGCGTGGAGAAGATATTGCACGAGGCCCAGCGGATGTCGGCGCCCAGTATCTTCAGCGTCTCGATGAGCACCGCGGTCTGCAGGGTCATGTGCAGGCTCCCCATCACCTTCACCCCCTTCAGGGGCTTTGTGGGACCGTATTTCTCCCTCACGGCCATGAGACCGGGCATCTCGGATTCCGCGATATCGATTTCCTTGCGCCCCCACTCCGCCAGTGTAAGATCCGCCACTTTGTATGCCAATTTCGGATCCAGTTCAAGATACGTACTCATTGTGTCCTCCTTTTCAATTATTGCGTCGAATATCAATGTCGTGACCGCTCGTTTCCGAATCTACCATATTCCTGAAGCCCTTGCGCAGGCCCCGGTCATCGGTCTCAAGTAACTGTATGCCCCGCACCGCCTTCATGTCCAGTTCCCCGTAGAGGTGCGGGAAGGGTTTCTCGAAGATATCGTGCGTCGGCCTCTCCCATCGCAGACCCTCCCCCAGGCACCCTTCGTCAATCACCAGCACCAGTATGTCCCTGTGGCGGTAGAAATTGTTGGCCACCGTCACCACGGATTCCTCGTCGGCGCTGCAGTGGATGAAACCCTCGCGGTCGAGGCTCTCCGGATGATAGATCCCGGTGTCCCCGATGGCCTCGAAATCGCTTCGTTCAATAATATGGTAAATCACCGAACGCCCCTCCCCTTCATTCCTTCACCGCCCTGTAGAGCACAGCCCTGAGACCGCCGGTGACATCGTACCGCCGCTCCTCTATGAGATGGAACCCTGCATGGCCGAGCCACTGGTGCACCTCGTCGCCGTCGAAGCCGAGCCAGCGGTGATTGTACACCGAGCGCATCTCCTCCCTGGTGTGCTTGTCCAGGTCTGCGATGATCAGGAGGCCGCCGTTCTTCAGCACCCTCCCCGCCTCGGCCACGGCCTCGGCAGGCCCGTTCACATGGTGCAGCACCATGTTCATCACCGCCGCATCCATCTCCCTGTCCCGCATCGGCAGGTGCTCAATGGAGCCGAGTCGGAGCTCCACCGCGTCCCTGATGTCAGCGAGCCTCCGGGAGGCCTCCTCGAGCATCTTCGGCGAGTTGTCCACGCCGATCACCCGCGTTGCCCGGCGGGAGAGCTGGAGGAGAAGATCTCCGGTGCCGCAGCCGATATCGGCCGCCACCGGGCAGGGGTCGATGCGCTGTACGATCTCCAGGGCCAGGTCCAGGCCTCCCAGGATCTGGTTTTTCATGTAATCCCACTCAGTGGCGATGGCATCGAAATAGCGGCTCTTTCTCTCGATCCCCTCCTTCATCATCAGCTCCAGCGATTCCAGATCGCGCGAGAGCTCCGCATCTGACGAGAACATCGGGGTCAGAGCCTGCAGCAACTGGCCCGCCCTGCCTGAATCGGATGCCCTGTAGAAAGCCCAGAGGCCGTCTCTTCTGAAGGAGAGGAAACCGGAATCGGCGAGTATCTTCAGGTGACGGGATACCCTGGACTGCCCCATCCCCATGACCGAGACGATCTCATTCACATTGAGCTCGTGATGAAGCAGCAGGTTGAGGATCCGGAGCCTGGTCTCATCTGCCAGCGATTTAAAATATGAAGCTATTTCCATATATATTACTATATCAAGATATATTGATATAGTAATATCTCTATGTAAAAGTGTCAAGGAAAAATATGCGATTTTATCTGTAATCAAGATAAATTTCATGAATCAAGATAAATTTCATGCTCTGGCCACGGTATTCATTCAGGCGTATATAGATTCTTTTCTTTTAAATGGGGAATATATCAATTGACGAAGAGCCAGATCAATGTTACAGTTTCCTGTCTCATCGGTATTCTAAAATCAGCATCATTATAAAGGGAGATACTATGAAGCGGTACACGGTATCCATCGCGGTTTTTATGAGTGCGCTTGTGGTGATCGGTCTCTCGTCCGCCCGTGATTGCCACGCCCAGGGGGCTGTCCAGTCCGATGCCGAGGTCTCCCAGCGGATCGCCCATATACAGAACGCCCTGGACCAGGGGCAGACGAGGGCGCAGGCCTGGTGGTACGGCTGGATCGGGATCTACGGTGCAGGCACCGCCGTCCAGGGGGGGCTCGCGGCGCATCACTGGAACGATTTCGAGCGGAACAGGAGCACCAATTACGTACGGAAGGCAGCACCGGAAACCCGGCAGGACATGATCGTGGGGGGCGCCACCACATTCCTGGGCGTCTGCGGCCTCCTGGTCATGCCCTTCACCCCCGCCTACGCCCCCGACAGGCTCAGGGAAATGCCTGAAAACACGCCGGAGGAGCGGCGGCTGAAGCTCCAGGTGGCGGAATCGCTTTTGGCCGAATGCGCCCAGGTGGAGATCGACGGCTGGGGATGGCTCACCCACCTGCTGAATCTGGGGGTCAACCTCACCGCCGGTCTCGTGGTCTGGCTCGGCTTCGACCGGCCCTTTGTCGACGGCCTCCTCATGTTTGCCGAGGGGGAGGCGGTGTCTCTCATCAA
>JAFGJK010000118.1 GCA_016929135.1 Spirochaetota bacterium
ACGGTCCCGTCATACTCCGGGACCGCACGGTGCGATATCCTCCATATGAAAATCGCGCCCGCCGCGAGCACCACCACCAGCAGCGCCGCGATACCGATGCCGATTCGCTTTAACAGTTTCATTGGACACCCCCTGACAGACTGGTTCTTTGAGCATACACGGGCCCCCCGGCACAGTCAAATACTTTACCATCGACGGGGACCTTTTTTGACGGCATCAGGGGGGCGCGCCCCGGGAGGACAAACCAAAAAAATGGTAGGCAGGGCGGCGGCCTTACGGGATAATCAGCCGTCGGGACACCGCGGTGCGGGCGCCCCGGAGAATCCTCCGTGAGGGAGCAGAGCCATGGCAGAAATGACCACCGGCGACGGCCGGGGCATGAGGCTGAACGAATACGTGCACATGCGGGAGCGGGAGGCCGGGGACCTGCAGTATCTCCACACACCCTTCGGCACGGAGGAGGGGGGGAATTTCATCAACCGCTGGCAGATGAACTTCGCCAGGATCGAGATATTCACGCGCTACCGGGGGTTCCACGAGCTCTCACCGGGGAACATCGTGCAGATACGGGTCCCCAGGACCGACAGCGGCATCGAGCCCCTGGCTCCCGAGGAGCAGCCCTTCGGGTGGGACGGGAAGATCAACGAGGACGCCGCCGATCTGGCGGTGTGGCGCGCCTTCGACCTCCTCACGGAGGGGGAGGCGGCTGCGTTCTTTCGCGATCACTGCCCCACGGTGATATTCGAATACCCGGACCGGGGGAGGGGGAGGCGGCTCACCGTGCGGCACGACGGGTCCTGCTGGACCGTGGCGGACGAGGAGTGAGCTCACATCCTGATGACGCTGACGCCGGCGGGGATCTTCATCTCCTGGAGGCTCTTCACCCGAACCGGTCCGTTCAGCTTCAGGCCGCTGAAGGTGATCGAAAGGTTCACCCCCTCATCGGCGGCGAGCACCCGCAGGCTTCTGAAGAAGACGGAGCCCCCATCGTTCGCCGGGTTCCCCAGGTAGAACTCCACGCGCTTACCCGTGGTTCTGTCGACGAAGAGCAGCCTGTCCGGCATGCCCTCCTTCAGAGAGATCGTCTCGTAGAGGGCGCGATTTTCGATCACCAGAAATGAGGCCCCGGTCTTCTCGTCCCGCTCCCCGCGGGTGATCCGGTATCCCGGGATCATCGGGATCCTGCCGGTGAACAGCTCGTGGAGGAGCGGAAACTGGAAATCGATCCCGCCGTAATTCCTGAGCCGCAGGGTATCAACGCTGTCGATGTACAGCTTCTTATCCACCGGGAAATAGAGGCTCAGCTCACGGCCGTCCTGCACCACGGAGGTCAGGGTGCTCCTGAATATGAAATCAATTATGGAGAGGTTCATCCTGCCCCGTTCCCTCAAATAGCTCACGTTCCCCAGGGTCCTGTATCTCTTGTGCTGCAGAATCCCGTCGATGGAGAACTTACCCTCGAAGGAGCTCACCGCCCTCCCGTTGAAGGCCTCGATCTGGGCCTTCATCGCTCCCGGGTCGGCCCGCAGCCTCTCCCCCTGATGCTCGATCCTCTCGACCACCTCCGCGCTCTGGCATGCCAGCAGGAACGCCATCGCCGCCACGGACAACCATCCTCTCATCATCGTCTCTCCTTTCCCCTCTTTTTCTGAAGAAGTCGTATCTTCTGTTCCACCATGGCGTTCTTCTCAAGCATCACCGACCGGTGCCAGTACTCAATTGCCCTCCTGTCCTCCCGCATCATGCGGTAGGTGTCGCCGATATGTTCGTAGACCACCGGGTCCGGCGATTTGCTCCGATCCAGTATCCTCTCGGCCAGGAGGAGCTTCTCCAGTGCCTGGCGGTATTCGCCCCTCCGGTAATGGAGCCACCCCAGGGAGTCGAGGTAGGCGCCGTTGCCCGGATCCAGCTGCAGCGCCCTGGTGATAAGCTCCATGGAGCGGTCCAGCTCCATGTTGTTGTCCGCGTAAAGGTAGCCGAGATAGTTGTACGATCTGGCGCTCTTGTCGTCATGGACGATCGCCTGCTTCAGGTAGTCGATGGCCTTGCCGAGGCGGTTCGTTTTTTCCATCGCCACCGCCAGGTAGAAGTAGTAAGGCTCCTGCGTCCTCTCCAGCGCCACGGCCCTCTTCAGGCTGCGCTCCGCATCCAGGTACCTCTCGCGCCATATGGAGATCAGGCCGCTGAAGAAATAGGCCTGGGGATTCTTCGGCTCCCGGGCGATCACGTCGTTGAAGCGCTTCATGGCGGCATCGTAGTTTTTTAAAAGGCCGTAGAGGTAGCCGATGTGGAGGCTGATGCTGCTGTCCCCCTGCACGATGTTCACGGCGCGGTAGTGGCGGATCGCCGCGGCGTAGCTGCCGTCGGCCTCGCACGCCCTGCCGAGGTAGTACTTCACCTCGGGAACGTTCTCCTTTATCGCATCCGCCCGCTCCAGGTTCACCACGGCCTGTCCGTACATCTTCGCCGAATACATGAGAACGCCGGTGGAGAGGTAGCGCTTGAAGGCAAGCTCGGTCTCGTTCTTTTTCATGTGGATCCTGGCGAGGGCCAGGTGCGCGGGAATCTCCTTGGCCTGGTATTTCAGCGCCAGGGCGAGCAGCGCCAGGGCCCGTTCGTCGTCGCCGAGCCTCTCGCAGTAGAGACCTGCGGCGAGTATGCCGTCGATGTTCTGCATGTCCCTCACCCTCCCCAGGTGATAGACGGCGCGAGGATCCTCCTTCATGTACAGGATCTTCCCCATGACGGAATGCACCTGGTCGTTGGAATCGTTCCGCTCGAGGTACATGGCGGCGTACTTTTCAGCGTCGCCGACCTCGTTCAGGAGCATGCTCACCTGGGAGAGGAAAAAGAGCGCCTCCAGGTCTCCCCGGTCGATCCTGTGGGCCCTGCGGAAATACCGCAGCGAACGCCGCACCTTCATCTCGCGATAGGCGACGAATCCCAGGTAGATGTAGGCGTTCTTCCTGTAGTAATCGGACACCGGTCTTCGCTGTGATAGCTCGATGATGTCGCCGAAGGTCTGCCGGGCCTTCTTCATGTCCTTCATGCGGTTGAAATAATGCTCCCCCAGCTCATACTTCACCGGGACGGAATTGGGCGACGAGGCGCAGTACTCCTCCAGGGTCTCGGCGGCCTTCTGGTACTCCCCCCTCGCCAGGCATATGCGGTAGATCCTCAGATAGGGCTGGTATCGCCTGCTGTTCTGACCGATGGCCTTCCGTGCGTACTCCACGGCCCGGTCGAAATCCTCCTTGTGGTAATAGCACTCCGAAAGCTGGTCGTAGACCCTTCCGTCCGAGCCGTCGCCGGTGAGCGCACCCTTGAAATATTCGATGGCCCGGTCGAGTCCCCTGAGGCGTTCTTCCGCGCTGTCGCTCTGCAGTGCGGCGTATTTGTGAAAGAGGCCGTAGCTGTAGCCGGACCAGCCGGAATCGGAGGGATGGGCGGCAGCGGCCCCCTCCGGCTCCTGCGCTCTCAGGCGAGTATCCACACCGCCGGGCACGACGGCGAGGGAGAGCGCGATGATGCAAGCTGTAACGATTCCTTTCATGGGATCCTCGATGGGGCTGAAAGTGATACTATGGGCCGGATGTCCCGGGATTGTCAAATATATTCATGAAACGGCGCCGCTGAATTCGAAAAAGCCACTCAATAAATGTGCATAGAATAGGCCGCAATTGCCATTTTTTTCGGAATTATAAGGAAAAATTTTATTGTGCCATGGCGTCCAATATTGTAACTTGAAGAAGGTAAAAAATTTCTAATCCGTAATTGGCAACGGGAAAAAACAAGCAGACATGGCACGCCACCGCCATTTCGAGGAGCCACAGCGGCGGAGGCCCTGTTCATGAGGTATTGGCGTTTTTCCCCAGCGATCCAGCGGCAGCGGCCGGCTCACGGAACGAGAGGCAATTGCCGAAAGCAGGCATGCGCACACGGTTTTTTCACTCCTGCGCGGAGGATCTGAAACGACAAATCGAGAGATGCACCACGCCGGTTGCATTCGCCGGCATGATGAATCTCGGAGGTGGACGATGTTTTACGGTATTGACCCTCTCTATATAATGATGATGGCGCCTGCCCTCATCCTCTCGCTCTTCGCCACCCTGAAGGTGAAGTCCACCTTCAGCACGTACTCCAGGGTGCGCACCAACTCCGGGCTTACCGGCGCCCAGGTGGCGGCGGAGATCCTCAGGCGGAACGGGCTCTCGGGAGTACGGGTGGTGGAAACCAGCGGGTTCCTCTCTGACCACTACGACCCGGCGCGCAGGGTGGTACGGCTCTCTCCGGACGTCTTCCGCAGCAACTCGGTGGCGGCCATCGGCGTCGCCGCGCACGAGACCGGACATGCGATCCAGCACGCCAGGGCATACGCCCCACTGCGCCTCAGGAACACGATGGTCCCCGTGGCCTCCATCGGCTCCAATCTCGCCTGGATCGTCATCGTCATAGGCTTCGTCATGGGAGCCCTGGGGCTGGTGAAGGCGGGCATCCTCCTCTTCAGTACCGTCGTGCTGTTCCAGCTGGTCACGCTGCCGGTGGAATTTAACGCCTCTGCCAGGGCAAAGGAGATGCTCGCCAGCTACGGGCTCGTCTCCTCCAGGGAGCTGGCGGGCGTCAGGAGCGTTCTCTCCGCCGCGGCCATGACCTACGTGGCGGCGGCCGCGTCCTCCATCGTGACGCTCCTCTATTTCCTCATACGGGCGGGGCTTCTGGGAGGGAGGGATGATTGACCACCTGAGGCGGTTTGCCGGAGCATCAGCGCACCTGGCCCTCAGGCCCCTGCGTCGAATCCGCGGGTTCATCTTCGACGACCTGCGCGCGGTGATGAAGAATTTCGGCCAGCACGATGGCGAGCTCTCCACCTGCGCACTGGCGTTCTTTCTCCTCATCTCCTTCATCCCGGCGTCCCTGGTGGTCATCTCGGTGCTGAGCTACTTCTACAACCCCGACAGGATCGCGGTCCTCTACTTCGATCAGATCAAGCAGCAGCTCCCGTCGGTGAACATCGACGAGATCATCGCCATCCTGGACAGGATCGTTTACAAGAAGCGCTATCTGGCCTTCATATGGGTCCCCTTCCTCTTCTGGTGGGGGAGCTTCGTCTTCGACATCATGGAGCGGGGCCTCGAGAAGGCCTTCAGGATCGAGGAGAGCAGGAAATACTGGAAGGCGAAGATCCGGCATTTCATCATAATCCTGGGCATGGCCTTCTTCATCCTGCTCCTGACGATCACGTCGAACATGATCGCCCTGGTGCGCAACATCGAGATTTCTCAGTACATCCTGCAGCGGCTCAACGAAATTCAGTACCTCCACCGGCTGATCACCGGCATCGAACGGACGCCGTTGATCATCACCTCCTTCACCACGCTTCTGCTCAACACGGGACTGGTCTTCATAATCTACCGGTTCATTCCGCCGAAGAAGCTGAACAACTCCTCGCTCATCAAGGGGGCACTCTTCGCCTCCTTCAGCTACGAGGTCGTGAAGAGCCTTTTCTCCTACTACATCACCGAGATCAACGACTATTCGTCGATATTCGGCTCCTTCAACGTCATCGTGATACTGATGATCTGGATATGGTATACCTGTTTCCTCTTCATGATCGGCGCGGAGTTCGCCTGGGTGTTCTACGAGAAGCAGCAGAACCGCGATCTCAGCTTCGGCGAGTGACAGCGCCCCCGGCGGTAAAAGCATTGGGCGAAAACACAAATGTGGTTGATTAATACCGCGATTCATGATCTGCTTGCCTCCGGTAAAACGTGATGGGCCAACCGCAGGAAACAAAGCCGCTCACCGTGATGATCCTGGACGACGACAGGACCATCCGCCTGATCTTGCAGGAGATCCTGAGCGAGTACCGGGTGATCACGGCCGAGAGCTGCGCCAGGTTCAATGAGCTGATCCGGAACGAGCGCCCCCATATCCTCTTTCTCGACGTAACCCTTACCGATGGCAACGGGATCGAAATCTGCAGGAAGCTCCGTGGCTCCCCGGAGCATGCGGGAATGATGATCATACTGATCACCTCGCAGACCGACACGAAATCGATAAAGGAGGGCTACGCCGCCGGTGCGGATGATTATATCAGAAAGCCCTTCATCCCCTTCGAGATAAAGGCAAAGACCGCCATCATGGAGCGAATCATCAGGTTCGCCCAGGAGCTGAACGACGCCAACGCGGCACTGGAGCGGAAGAACAGGAAATTCTACGCCTTCGGCCTATTCATCCAGTCCCGCATGCTCCCCCTGAGGATACAGGAGCGGCTCGAATCATCGCTCCCCCTCCAGGAGATCATCGAGGCTGACCGCTTCGAGGCGGTGCTCCTGAAGAGCGGCGTGCCGACCACCGTTGTATCCCATCTCGCCGCATCGGCGCAGGGTGGCCTCCAGCCCGGCTACGCCGAGATCGCTGCCGGCATCGGCACCGAGAGCCGCATCCACTACGCCGCGGTGAAGAAGGGTTCATACCGGAGCCACATCGTCCTGCTGACGGTGCGCGACCGCGGGATTCCCGGCGGCGCCATACTGATCCAGAAGGACAGGCCCTTCGATGCCGACGACAGGGAGATCATAGCAATGTACGCCAACTTCCTCGACATCCTGAGCGAGCGGGAGGCCGTAGAAGAGCAGGTGAAGGAGAACAACGAGGAGTACAAGCGGGAGATCCAGAAGATCCGCACGATCCAGGTCTCGCTGATGCCCCACTTCAAGGACATCGAGCAGTACGACATCGCCTCGGCATACCTTCCGGCGAAGGAGCTCTCCGGCGACTTCATCGACGCCTACCGCACAGACGACGGCACGCTGCAGATCGTCGTCTGCGACGTATCGGGGCACGGCATCGCGGCGTCGTATGTGGGGAACGAGTTCCGCACGGTCTTCAGGCTCTCGTCCCTTCCGGGGATCGGGCCGGCCGAGATCGCCGGCACGGTCAACGAGGCCACCGTGAGGGACCTGAAGGACCTCTACTACTTCAGCACCGTCATCCTGTGCCAGATCAGGCTCTCCTCGGGGAAGATACGGTATGTCAACGCGGGGCACCCCAGCCCGGTCCTGTTCCGCGGGGCCGCCGGCACCGTGGAGCTCCTGCCCCCCACGGGACCACTGGTGGGACTCTTCGGGGGCCAGGAATACCGCGAAAGGGAGATCAGCCTGGAACCGGGGGACTGCCTGTTCCTTTACACCGACGGCATCACCGAGGCCTGCGCCGATCACGACAGGGAGAACGCCGAGATGTTCGGTATCGAGCGGCTCGGCGACATCGTTGCGGAGAACCGCGAGTACCCCTCCCGGGACATCCTCCATTTCGTCATCAGCTCGGTGTATGAATTCTCCGACTACCAGGACCAGAAGGACGACATCACCGCCGTATGCATCAAGCGCCGCTAACCGCGGCGGCAGCCGACATCACGCTCCGCGCTTCCTGAAGGCGCCGAGCCGGAAATCCTCCACTATCCCCGAGGCGTATTCCCTGATACCCAGGATGGCGCCGTAGCCGGTCATGCCGCTGAAGATGCGAACGATCCCCTTCCTCCTCCCCTCCTCGAGTCGGATCTGGTCGAAGCGGAGGGGATTCTCCCATGTGGAATCCTTCGCCTCCAGAAGGCGGTCGCAGAAATCGATGATGTCGTGCAGCAGGAAGGCCGACTCCTTCAGGTAGTCGTTCTTGTCACGCTCGATCTCTATCTCCGGGACCTTCCGCCGCGAGAGGATGGTGCAGTGATCCTGGATACGCTTCGAGGGCTCGCTGCCGCGCGGCATGGCGAGAAAGGCGAGCCGATCCTCCAGCTCCACGAGGGTATTCTTCATGCCGGCATCCGCCACCAGATACCAGAGGATCGCGATGTAGTACAGGGCCAGGTCGGCCATGGCGCCGTAGCAGCGGGAAATCTCGAAGCCGGCCAGCGGATGGAACCGCACCTCCGGGTACCGGGCGATCCTCGCGGTGTGCTCCTCCACCATCCTGTCGATCCTTTCCGATACGGACCGCTGCTCCTTTTTCTTCTCGTAGCGCTCACGAAGCTTCTCGAAGTTCGCGATCTCCGCCAGGATGAATCCCTCCATGTTCATCCCCTTCTCGATGGCCAATATGTACCGCTCCTCGAAGCGCTCCAGATCGAACCACTTGGGGCTGTACCTTTTCCCGAACTCCCGGTACCTCTCCCTCAGTTTTTCGATAAGCTGGCTGATTTCCTGGCGGGACATCGTCATGGCGGGCCTACAGGTAACGGTTCATGAAATCCCTGATAACGGTGCGGAGCAGCTCTCGGAACACCGTGTCCCGTTCCCTCGAGTAGATGTCGAAGAGCGGGACTGCGGTCTTCCGGTCGTTGATGCGCTTCAGCGAGTAGAGCGCCGCGGAGCGCACGTAGATGTCGTCGTCCCTCTCGGTCATCTCCAGGAGTCGGCCGATGCTCTCGGAGGTTTTGTACATGCCCAGTGAATTCGCCACCTCTGCCCGCACCTTGACCGAGCGGTCTCCGGCACCCTGCAGCAGCACGGTCACCGCGCGCTGTTCCCTCACCACTCCCAGCGCGAAGGCGGCCTTTATCCTGAGCGACTCGTTCCTGTCCGAATTGAGCACCCTCGCCAGGCCGCTGATGTTCCCGGAATTTCTGACCCGGATCAGGGACTCCATTATCATCTCCTTTACGTCGTCCTCCGTCTCCACCATGAGCCGCTGCGACAGCGGCATGGCGGCGTTGGGCATCCCGAGGCGCAGGAGGGTCTTCGCGGTCATCAGGCGGATGTCCCTGTTCGGCTCGTTCAGCGTCTTCAGCAGCACGTAGAGGGCGCCCCTGTCCTGAAAGTGCCCCAGCACGTCGATGGCGTTCACCTTCACCTCGTCGTTCCCATCCCCCAGGGCCATAGTGCGCACGATGGGCACCGACTCGGTGAGGTTGTTGGAGCGCAGGCAGTTCAGCGCGTAGATCCGCACCGACTTGTTGGCGTCCCTGGACATGCCGACGAGCAGTTCGTAGAACCTGCGGTCGTAGAGGAAATTCATCGCCTCTATAAAATAGATACGGTACACCGGGTTCGGGCTCGACGAGAGGGAGAGGATGTAGGGGTAGATCCTGTCGTCGGAATAGTTCTTCAGCACCCTGGCGGCACTCCGCCGCACGTCGCTGTAGGGACTCGAAAGCTCCTTCGCCAGGGGGACCACCAGCCTCCTGTCGTAAGCGGCCGAGAGATGCTCGATTATCTCGATCTTGGTGCGGGGGAGCTCCGCCTTTTCCAGGAGTTCTATCCAGAGCGTCAGCATCTCGCCGCCGCTGCGGGCCTTCAGCTGCCGCACCGCCTCGAGGCTCTCCTCCTCATCGTCGGAGACGACGTCTCTGGAGAGCTCCCTGATCCTGCTGGCCTCCTCCTGCCGGGCCCTTTCGGCAAGCCGCGCCCTCTCCGCCTGCAGCTCCTGCTCGCTCCCCTGCGCCAGGGCCGTTCCCGTCCGGCCGATACCAGTGATCAACGGGAGCTGGCAGAGAACGACGAGGAACAGCGCGGTAACTGTCCCGCGCAGGAGTCGCCCGTATCCCCGGTTGCACGATGCCATCATCACTGATCAGCTCCTTCCGTCAACACCCCGCGGCTCCCCCCTGCGCGATGCGCAGCGGCACGCCGATACGGGATTTCATCTGTTATCAAAGGCATTCGCCGGCCCTGCAAACCCTTTCGCCCGCAACGGGCACTGCGGAGGATACGGCCTGCCGGCCGCATCCGGACATTAGAAATTCGCCATAATGCCCCTGAGGTAATTGTCGGTGATGGATTCGACCACGGTCTTGTCGAGAATGTTAAGATTCTTCTTTTCGTACTCGTAGACGAGCATCATCACGCCCCCCACGATCATCGAGGACGTGATCTCCGGGTCGATATTCTGCTTGTAGATACCCCTGGTCTTTATCTCCTTTACTTCCCGCCCGATGATCTTGGCGATCTTGAGAAGCGACTCGTTCACCTTGTCTATCACCTCGCTATCGATCCCGACGATCTCCTTGTAGACCAGCTTGATCACGATCGGCTCATTCACCAGTACGGAGATGCAGCCGGAGATGCGCTTGCTGATGAACACGAGCACCTGCTCGCCGTCAGGGTTCGTCTTGAAGAACTCCTGAAGATCATCAAAATCGAAAATATCCTCTATCCTTTCTATGACGGAATAGAGAATCGCGTAGAGTATCTCCTTTTTATTACTGAAGTACTGATAGACGGTCCCCCTGGCGATATTGAGCTTCTCGCACACCTGGCCGATGTGCGTGCTCTGGAAGCCCTTTTCTATGAACATGTCTTTTGCAGTGTTGACGATCTGGTGTTTTCTCCTCTCCCCTTTCGGTGGCATTTGGATACCTCATACAGGAAGTCTTACTTATTTAATATCGCCAGATAGCTTCTTCAGGATCATGATCTCTTCCCTGATGGGGACCAGCGCATCGCGCAGCTCCCGCATCATCCTGTCCGCCCTCTCCTGGAGATCCTTGCTCATGCTGTTATCCTTCTGGTGTTCCACGGGTACGCTCTCATCTCATTATCGATCAAAACACTGACCTTCTTGAATGCCTGAGCGCACAAGTAGCAACTTTCACAAGAATAAACAGAATAAAATAAATATACAATTTTACATAAAAAAACTGACCTTATTTTGTAATGAAATACATCTCGCTCCGCTCAGGTCAACAATTTTTCATCTATATGCAGTTTTTTTTGTATTCACCGGAGAGAATGGGGGGACGGGAGTATATGGATAAAGCCCTCACTGCGCTCCTGCAGGATGAGGGCTCTGATTGTCAAAGGAATTCTATTCTGATCCTGAACGTGTCATTGCACCCTATGCAACGGTGTTTACTCTTGTCCCCACGGTCTCATCACCCGATTCCACCTGAATCTGGGAGCCGATGAGCATATACAGGAACTTCTGCACGTCCTTCAGGTCCATCAGCACCTTATCATGGATCTCTTGCACGATTCTGGCCTGGTTTGTCCCTCCGGCGGACTCTCTACCCGCGGCTTCTACTGCCTCACGGAACGCATAAATCTCGGGATTCGCGGGCTGCGCGGGATAAGTGGTAGTTCCCGTGATTCTGACTTCCATTTCATTCACCTCCTTCCTTGGATTAGAACTACTCATTATATCGTCAGAACGAAAAAAAATAATAATAATAAAAAAATTTATTAATATTATTGAAAAAATAATTGTGCGGCCTGATTAATCATTGTCAAATACGCTACTGGCACAATATTGACATTTCAATCAAATTTGTTGATATTTTTTCAAATTCTCCGGGACCGGTAACGTACCGGAATCCTGCACTGACCGCATACTGCAGGAAGGTAAAGGAATCATGAAGGCGAACGGGGGAGCGGGTATGCCCAGGCAACTGCGCGATAACAAGATCCTCTTCTATCTGTACCAGGCGTACAAACTGCTTGTGTATTTCCCTCTGGTGGGCATCGGCTGGACCGTCCTGTTCGTCTACTTCCTGATCCTGATGGCCCTGGGGGCCCGCAGGGCCGCGCTGAAGGTGCCGATCCTCTGGGCCCGGTACAGCAGCCTTATCACCCCCATGACAGTGACGGTGGCGGGGAACGAAAACATCGATCCGGCGCAGTCCTACGTACTGGTGGCCAACCACCAGAGCCAGTACGACATCTTCGTGATCTACGGGTGGCTCCCGGTGGACTTCAAGTGGGTGATGAAGGCGGAGCTCGGCAAGGTCCCCATCATCGGCGCCTCCTGCCGCCGCCTGGGCCACGTCTTCATAGACCGCTCGGACCACCAGAAGGCGGTGAAATCCATCAACGAGGCCAAGGAGCGGATTCGGAACGGCACCTCCATCATGTTCTTCCCCGAGGGGCACCGGAGCGCGGGCCGGGAGATGCTCCCCTTCAAGAAGGGGGCCTTCAAGTTCGCCCTGGACATAGGGCTTCCGCTCCTCCCGATCACGATCCTGGGCACCAGAAACATCCTCCCCACCAACAGCACCGCCCTCTTCCCGGGCAGGGCGCGGCTGGTGATCCACAAGCCGATTCCCATCGAGGGCTACCACGAGGGGAACATCGAAGAGCTGATGGCCCTGACCAGGGGCGTGATCGGCCGCACACTGGACCAGAACTGACCCATGGCGGGGGAATTCGGGGAGATCACCAGGCTCGCCTCGTCGCTGCTGGAAACGCTGCCGTGCCAGTACGCCGAGATACGGATATCCAAGGGCCTTTCCACCGCGATCTCACTCTCCAGCGACGAGATCGAGGCGATGACCTCGGGCGAGAGCGCCGGCGGCTCGGTGCGGGTGCTCAGCGGCGGCGCCTGGGGCTTCGTATCCTTCAACGATATGGACGCCATGGAGCGGTGCGCCGGGAGGGCCTGCGAGCTGGCGCGTGCGGTGACCGCCAGGGAGAAATCCTCGATCAGGAGCGCCCCCGCGGCGACCGGCAGCTTCACCACGCCGGCGGTGCGTGACCACCGCGAGGTGCCGCTGGAGGAGAAGCTGCTGCTGATCAGGGGCTACAACGACATCCTGCGCTCCTCGCCCCGGGTACAGAGCACCAGGGCGATCTACCGCGACCTGACCTCCCGCCACGCCTTCCTGAACAGCGAGGGGACGAACCTGGAGTACCGGAAATCCTTCGCCGGCGTATCCCTGGCCTCCATCGCCCGCGATGGTGCGGTGATCCAGCCATTCCACGAATCGGTGGCCGGCTACGGTGGCTTTGAGATCGTCCAGGGGAGGGAGGCCCTGGCGGAATCGGTGGTGAGGACGGCGGTGGACCTCCTGGGCGCCGCGGCGCCCGAGGGGGGGAGATACCGGCTCATGGCGGACCAGAAGCTCGCCGGGGTGTTCATCCACGAGGCCTTCGGACATCTCTCCGAGGCCGACTTCGTCCACGAGAATCCCCGGATGCGGGAGGTCATGGTCCTGGGGAGGGAATTCGGCCCCCCGGAGCTGCAGGTGATAGACAGCGGCGCCCTGCCGGAACTGGCCGGCTACATCCCCTTCGACGACGAGGGGACCCCGCCCGGGGAGACGCGCCTCATCAGCCGGGGCGTGCTCTCGGGGAGGCTCCATTCCCGCGAGACCGCGGCGGCAATGGACGAGGCGGTCACGGGCAACGCCAGGGCGATCAGCGTCTTCACCCAGCCCATCGTCCGCATGACCAACACCTACATCGACAACGGCCCTTGGAGCCGCGAGGAGCTCTTCGCGGAGATGGAGGACGGCATCTACGCCATCGACGTGATCGGCGGCCAGACCAACCTAGAGATGTTCACCTTCACCTGCGGCTACGGGTACGAGATAAAGAAGGGGAAGATCGGGCGGATGTTCAAGGACATAGTCCTCTCCGGGAACGTCTTCTCGACCCTGAAGAACATCGCCGGCATCGGGAACGACCGGAGGATGTTCGGCGGCCTGGGGGGCTGCGGCAAGGGGGGGCAGAGCCCCCTCCCGGTCTCCTTCGGCGGGCCGCACATTCTCATCAACGACGTGCTCGTGGGAGGGCCCCAGTGATCGACGACGCCCTCATCCGGTGGCTGCAGGGGACGACACGCTGGTTCGACATCATCGAGGTGAGCGGGGAGAGCGATCCCGTCTCCTTCAAGAACAACAGGGTCCACTCCCTCCAGTTCAAGCAGAACCTGGGATACGGCGTCCGGGTGAACATTCAGGGGACCACCGGCTTCTCCCACACCAACGACCCCTCCGGCCTGAAGCTGGCGGCAGAGCGGGCGGTCGCCATGGCCGCCTTCGGCGAAAGGGAGGATTTCGAGCTGCCCCCTGACGGGGAGGTCGCCGGCGATCCCTACGACCCGGCCATCGGGGAATACGACGTCCGCCGGGAGATGGAGAAGGGGGAGGAGGTCATTGCGGCGCTGCGGCGGGAGTTCCCCGCAGTCACCCTGGACCTGGGTATGAGCAGGACGGTGTCGACCGTGCGCCTGGTGAACTCGCGCGGCTTCGACCGGAGCTACCGGAGCTCCCAGTACTCCGCCGGCATCTCGCTCACCCACGTGTTCCCGGACGGCTCCAAGGTGGACATCTGGGAGGGATTCTCGTCGCAGCGGCCGGAGCCGCTGGAGGAGCCCGCGGCCAGGCTCCGGGAGAAGCTGGCGCATTCCCTGCGCACCGCCTCCTGCAGCCACGGCAGGATTCCCGTCCTCTTCACCCCCAGGTCCTTCGCCAGACTCATCGGCATACTCCTCTCGGGGCTGAACGGGAAGTCGGTGTACAAAGGGATATCACCCTTCACCGAAAAGCTCGGCGCGAGGCTCTTCAGCCCCTCGCTCACCATCGAGGACGATCCCACCCTTCCCGGATCCCCCTACAGCTTCCCCTTCGACGACGAAGGGGTCCCGGCGGCGAGGAAATACCTCGTCCGGGAGGGGACCATCGCCACCTTCATCACCGACCTGAAGTACGCGTCCCTGCTGAAGACGGACCCCACCGGCAACGCCTCCAGGGGCTATTCCACCCTCCCGGCCCCATCCTACAGCAGCGTGCTCATACGTGAGGGTACGACGCCCATGGCCGGGATGCTGCGGGGGATGAAGAAGGGGATACTGGTGGACCAGCTCATCGGGCTTGGCCAGTCGAACACCCTCACCGGGGACTTCTCCGGCATGCTGGACCTGGCATTCCTCGTGGAGAACGGGGAGATCGCGGGGCGGATCAAGGACAGCATGATCACGGACAACATCTTCTCCCTCCTGGCCGGCGAGTTCGCGCTCTCCCGCGAACGCCTGCAGTCCGGCTCGATGCTGGCCCCCTGGGCGCTCTTCCCGTCGGTGAACTACTCCTGCTGAGACGCCCAGGGCCCGTCCATCAATGATCGTCGTGCCTGCGGGAGCCCTTTCTGATAAAAAAAGCCACGGGAACGGCGAGCAGGTAGGCCAGCCGGTATTTCAGATCCATTCTGCCCTGTATCATGCCGTGTCTGGCCGCATAGACGGTATTTGAACAGAGATTTCCAAAATAGACCGCCTGAAACATGAAATCGATATGCCGGGTCTTCTCATCGCCGTAATAATCGACAATACGCTGTCTGGCCTCCGGCGAGAACCCGCCGCCGAAATCCGCACGGTGCTGCACATAGAGCAGGGCGGGAGCCTCCCCCTCCGGCACGTTCTGCAGGTCCCCCTCGAGGAGATTCGCAATCTCCTCCTCGCTCATGCCCTTTTCAAGCGATGTTTTTGTATGGAGCCACGAGCAGTAGGCGCAGCGGGTCACTCCGGTCACCGCGAGAGCGATCCTCTCGGAAAATTCCGGGTATATCGTTTTTTTGAATGCGGCGATGCCCGTAATGGGAATCCGCCGCAGCAGAGAGAAAAACCTCCGGAAGAACTCCATGGGACTCCTTAAGGTCTGTAAACGATCACCGTTCATAGTATCCTCCCGATAGAGCGGCATTCATAGAAAGCGGCATTCTCCCCTGTGCCGGGACCCATGGCAGCCACCGGCGGCCTGCACGATAATGCCCCCCGACGGTACGCATGCGCCGGCACGGCACTCCTCTCATGACAGATCCTCCCGTATCTCGCCATTGGGCAGCATGGCATCGGGATGGTACTCACCCCTCTCTTCCATCTGATACCGTATGCAGCTCTTACTCCCCACCAGGCAGTAATTCTCTATCCAGTACCGGTTCAATCTCCCCGCCTCGGTAAACCTCTTGATGGGGCAGCAGGAGTACCATTTACAGGGCCGTATCCTTCCTCTGCGCATCAACACCTCCCATCCCCTGACGCGGTACTCGTCGGCACCGACCCTCCCCTCCCGATAGAGATCATGCCAGTCTCCGGGGACCGGGAGCCACTGGTAAAGGCTGCCGCGCCACGCCTCAAGCAGGAGGGGCTCCCGCTTCATATACTCCGCCGCACAGCAGATGCTGCCGCCAGAGGATTGTTTCAGCCCGCCCAGCCACTCCATCCCCTCTTCGGAGCGCAGGAGGTGGTGGTCGACAATCACGGTGGCGGCAGTGGCAGCCAGTCTCATCACATTTTTACGGGCGCGCTCCAGCTGCGTCCGGTACGATGAGGAACGATAATGATACAGCGGCGGCCCTGAGGCAATCACAATATCCGGTTTCCAGTCCACGATGATTCCTGTCGTCGCTTCATCCAGAAGCTGGACATCCGATGCGTGGACGAAGGTCACGCCGTTTTCTTCAATCCTGCTCATCATCACCGCACTCCCCCGTTCACCCTGCTGACCGTGGGGGACGGGACAGGAAAATTCCAGGGGGCCCTCTTTCACCCCTTCGACGCTGCGGAGAGGTTCCCCCAACGCCTCGGAGAGTTCCACTCTCCTCCCCCGCTGCGCGGGAGGCAGGCCATCGGATCCCTTGGCCCATATCCGGCACCGCGCGAGGCTCTGCGCCACCTCGTGCAACCCCAATTGATAGGGGTTGGGATTGCACAGGGGACAGTGATCCCCGTCAAAATGGCTGAGGATGACATCGCTGGCATGGCGCAATTCCGCAATCATTCTTTCCTTGATCCCCTGTCCGATGGCGACCTGAAAAGGGTGCGGCAGCAATCCGTGGCGTGACCATCCCAGCGCAATGCCGGGATCGATGAATATTCTCCTGCCGCTCAGTATCACCAGGCAGGAGAGGCCTCGAACTCCCAGGGATTCGGCGCCTATGATCTCTATCATCATGATAAGTATCTGCAGAAGCGATCCAGTATTCTCCGTGGCACGGCGCAACAGGGCGCCGGACGCCTGCACCGTTTCACACTCGCATCGATCAGGGCACACGTCCAGTGTTTTACCGCGAAACGATTCAACCGGCACAACCCGATACACCGCGGGACACAGCGGCAAGGCACCGACGTCTCATGGCCGGCACGCCCATTGCCACCCGTAGCCATTACCATCCGATGTGAGGGAGGGGCACACAATTGAAACGGCATCCCTATCTCCCCGCATCACGGGCTCCTTCCAAGGGGGCCCGCGCAGATGTTACACAGCGCCGATTCTGCTGCCCCACCACGGCGCGATACGCAGCGCTGCACCTGAAAGGAAAAGAAAGCCGGTGCAGACGAAAAACGGCACCCTAAAGGACAATCACCTTCCCCACCCCCCCCTCACAATACTGTTCCGGATAGAGCGATGCAATCTCATTTTTATACAGAGTGCAATGGGTGGCGCAGATCAAATCGAACACCTTGAGGGATTCGGGCCTGTTTCCATGAAGCCCCCCTACGATACCGTAGGGTCTGCCGAATCTTGAAGCCTCCCGGATTATGTGCGCCATCCTGGGGTGCGAGCATCCGGCTATAATCACAATGCCTCTTTGTGTTTCAATGCACAGTGACTGCTCAATGCCGTCTATCTCGCCCGTGGAATGAATCCCCTTATACAGTTCTCTGGGACCCTCAATCCTCACGACCTCCCGTGCAGCCGGGCAGCCCGGGAATGAGCGGGGCACCCACAGCGTGACCCCGTCGTTCTCATTGAGAAGGTCCGGCAGCCCCCCGATGTGATCAAAATCAGGATGCGAAATGAAGACTCCATCGATATCCCTCGCCTCTATCCCCAGCTTTTCCATGTTGGAGAGCAGAATGGAGCCGCTCCGGCCGGTATCAAAAAGCATCCTGTGCCCCCCCGCCTCTATGAAGGCCGAAAATCCCCAGTCGGCCCGAAGCCCTGTTTTGAAGGCACTGTTGTCGTAGACGATTGTAACTCTCGTGACATCCCCCATGTCATGACGCCATATCCGGTGCAATGAGCGCCGGGGAGTCGACCCGCAGGCACCGCGTCCTCAGGCTCCCCCTGCGCAGGGATCGATGCGGCGGCTGAAATAAAACGCCCGGGCGTCCCCGGGCGTCGTGCTGCGAAAAAGTGATCCGCGGTCTCTACCGGTTCTGCTGCTCCTGCTGCCGTTTCAGCTCATCGGCCGCCTTCTGCAGATCCTGAAAGGACCTCTGGAACTTCGGATCCTTTGCCGCCTCCTGGACGGCCCTGGAAGCGCCGCCGACGCAGGCCGCGCAGGCGATCCATATCAGAAGGCTGAGCACGGTACCGATGATCGACGTGACGAGACCGCCCGTGGCCATGCCGGTGGGCTGGCCAGCCGCCTTCAGGTTTTTCATCGACACCGCGCCGAGGATGATGCCCACGATGCCGACGATCGGTCCGATGAAGTTTACGACCGGGATAAACGAGAACACTATTGCCACGATACCGAGTATTAATGAAGCAACGGCCATTCTGCCCTCCTTAAAAAAAGTGGTTATTTTCTTTTTGCGATGGATTGATCTGAATCCAGAATGACTATCTTGTCAAGATATTAATCCGCATGGCCGACGGCAATCCTGAATTTCTTACGGCAGCCACGGAGATCCCCAGGGGCCTGCCGGAAAAAAGGGACTGCATCGATCGATGCCGTCCCCGGGGCATTCTATGAATTCGGCGGCTTACGCGGCCTGGCCCGCATAGAAACTCTTCACCTCCTCGTTGTTCACCAGGAGCAGCCATACCAGCACCGGGTAGATGACGCCGATGAGGATGGTGACGATGGCGGCGACGAATCCCACCATGCCGAAGGCTGCGACGAGATAGATCGCGTAGATCACAGTAATGGCCAGCGATGCGATGCAGTAGTACCTGCTCAGGTCCACGGCCATCTTCTTGTTCATCACCAGGAAGATCCCCGCCACCAGGAGCAGCGCGCTCACCGCGATGGAGACAAGCCGCAGCATCCCGTTCAGCGCCGAGAACTGGAAGGCGCTCCCGATACCGAATATTCCGAGCACTCCTATCGCGCCGAACACGATGTGCAGGATCCCGAACACGGTGGCGACAGTCGGTCTTTTCATACATTCCTCCTAAAATAGTATGCATGCACCAATGCACAGAAAAAAATCGCCGTCAAGATTTTTATAGATCATGACATTCAATTTGCCAGTTTCTGCAGCCACGGTGCCAGAAAAGAATGCATAAAGGCGTTTCCGGCGCCGGGAGGCACGGGGAGGCGATCAAAGCAACGAAAACGGAAAATATATCTTGACTATTTCGTATCAATGTCATATGATCATAACATTACATTCAGGGAGGTACCGTATGGCAGATGAGAAAAGGCCAACTGTTTTAACTGTACTTGCAGTACTAGCGCTCATTGGCGCGATATTCAGCGTGATCTTCGGTATTATCGGGTTGATCGGCTCGTTCCCGATGATGGCGATATCCGTCGGCGCAGGGCTCTTCCTGCTCCTCGCCGCGTTGTGCGCCCTTGCTTCCGGTGCAGTGGGGATTCTCGCCGCAGTCAAGATCTTCGGCGACAAGCCGAAGGGCGTAAACTTTCTCAAGCTCTATGCCTATATCGGCATCGGCTGGGCGGTGCTGACCCAGATCGGCACCATAATCTCCGGCGCCGGATTCTCCTTCGGAGGGCTTATCAGGTCCCTGGTCTTCCCGGCGATCGTTCTGATCATCATCTTCACCCAGCAGTCCGTGAAGGACTACGAGAGCAGAGTGGGATAACTCATTCTCCTGAGGACAAAAAGCAGAGGCCGGATTCGACAGTCCGGCCTCTTTTTTTTATCCTCAGCCATCACCCGGAAGGGCCCGGGAGACGCCCCACCGCGTACCCGGTCAGCTCGAAGAGCGGATGGGTGAGCAGCTGCTTCGAGCGCCCCGCCCCCTTCAGCGCCCTGTCGGCCCTGGCGATCTCCCCGAAGAGACGCCGGAGCGCCGCCGCGTCGTAGCGGGCAAGCCGCCTGAGGAAATGGTCCGCCGCCCGCGGATTCACGCCGGCACCCTTCAGCGCCTCGTCCCGCGGGGCGCCGCCGGACGTGAGGTGCAGGTACCGCTCCATCGACTCCGCTTCCCTCATTATCATGGAGAGCACCAGGAGGTCCGGCGTGCCGGCATTGAGAAGCTTCTTCAGCTCCTCAATCGCCCCGGGATTGCCGGAGAAGAAATGGTCCAGATACTCGAAGATGGTCACCCGCTTCACGTCGTGCACGAAGTCCTTCACCACTCCGGCGGTCACGGTGTCGGTCTCGCCGGAGAATCGGATCATGTCCAGGGCCTCGTCGATCTTCTTGATGTCCCTGCCGGTGAGGTCCAGGAGACGGTCCACCGCTTCGTCGTCGATCGCCATCCCCATCTTCTTCACGCTGTGCGCAACATAGTTGTGGATGTCCTGCTCGAAGAGCCGCCAGAACTGCACGACCCTGAAGTGCTCCAGCAGGTCTCCGGAAATGATAGCCGGGGGTCTGTTCTCGCCGGTGGTGATGATCAGGGTGGTCCCCCCGGCAATGTTCTCCACAATGTCGCGCAGCAGGTCCGTCGATGCCTTCCCCCCGGGGGTCTTCTCGGCGTCCCTGAGGATGCAGACCCTGCTCGAGGAGAACAGGGAGGGGGACATCGCAAATTCCGCCGCTCTGGCGATCTCGCCCGGATCCTCTGCGTGGAACGATGCGACCACCCCGCGCCGGTCCTCAAGGCCGCGGAGGAGGCTGTCGGTGACGAGCTGTATCACCTTGTCCTTCTCTCCCTCCTCCTCCCCCAGGAAAAGGTACAGGTGCGACGGCGAGGCCCCGGATTCCAGCTCTTTCCGGAACTGTTTCGCGTTAGGGTACCTGGCCTGGGTCTTCATTCACCACTCTTCTCGATGCTGTCCATATACTGCGTATACCACCCGGAGACCGTCTTGGCTGCGATGCGCTTCGCCAGCTCCCTCGTCACGGCATCCATCACCTGGTACTCGGTGGAGAGGGGCGGCACGATGTCCGAATAGGTCTGATAGGCCTGGATGCTCGGGTCGGAGAAGACCATGCGCTTCTTTTCCAGGTCGAAGAGCACCGCCCCGGCCATGATCCTCATCCGCTTCTTCACCGGCTGACCCATGCTGTCGTACTCGATGTTCTGTATCGTGTATTCCCTGAGCGCGATCTCGAGGAGCAGGTCGGAGCGGTCCTTCTCCTCGACCACCACGAGCCTTCCGTCGCTGTTCACCTCCTCTTTGAGGCGTATGACGAACTTCTCCTCCAGTGCGGCCTTGTCCGTCATATTCCTGACCTCCGCCAGGTAGAGCCTGTTGGCGGCCCTGGGGACCACCGGCTCGCCGTTGATCTCCGAGAGGATGGCCTTCATCGGATCGACCTCCCCCTCCACAATGCCGGAGGCGCAGGACAAGAGTAGGCAGAGGACGCAGCAGAGATACGCTGTCCTGTGTGCGATGTCCATGGCTGTCTCCCCCGCTCCCCTTCGGGAACACGAAAATTTTTTCTACCCGAAAAATTTTAGTAAATTTTTTCGAGTTTTGTCCGACAATAATAACAGATCATTTTACACTCTTGGTCTTCCTTGACAAAAAGGGCAGTCATAAAAGGAAAGACCTTTTGCAACAAGCGGGATAGTCTCTATCCCGTTTTGTTTTGTCAGGACAGCACACGTATCGTCTCGGTCATCTCGTATATCGCCTCGACGTACTGTCTCGCCGGCTTGTCCCAGAAATAGATGGAGCGCTCCGCGTTCATCCGTGCACGGTGGATGGTCCTGTCGTCGCTTTCCCTGAAGAAGTGCGCCGCCCGCTCCATGGCGTCGTAAAAGGCCCAGGGTGAATAGTCGGAAAAGAGGAAGCCGTTCCCCTTCACCTCGTCTCCCAGCACCCGGATGGGCTGTACGGTGTCCCGGAGCCCCCCGGTCGCCCTGGCCACCACCAGCGCCCCGGCGCTGAAGGCCTCCAGCTGCGAGATCCCCCCCGGCTCGTGCATCGACGGCATGAGAAAGATGTCGGAGCAGAGAAGCGGTATGCTCACATCCTGGAACCCCACCGACACGTCCACCATGTCCTGGTAATAGTACTTGAGGTTGAAGAGCCCCTGGGCGATCTCCTCCCCCCTGCGGTCCCCCGAAGAGACCGCACCGCCGATGATCGCCTGGAACCCCAGGTTCTTGAAGACCCCCTCGGAGGACTCCAGGAGAAGCTGGAAGCCCTTCTGCTCGGATATACGGTGGATGAAGGTGCACAGCACCAGGTCCGGGTCGACCTTCAGCCCCCGCTGGAGCTGGAGCATCAGCTTGTTCCTCATCCTGAGGAGCGTGTAGCGCCGCACCGGGTCAGCGACGGATTCGATGGCCGCCGAACCCTCGATGATCTCGGGATAGCGCGATTCGATCTTCCCGCGCAGCTCCTTCCCGTTTTTGATGAAGGTTCTCAGCGCCGGGTAATACTCCTCGACGAATCCCGATTCCACGAAGCGCTCGTTGATCTTTGATTTGAAATCCCTGCCGATGGCGTTGCTGATCCCTATGACGTTCTGTAAAATACGCTCGAGGCCGTCGCAGGCGTACATAATCTGCTGGGCATAGGAGGGGCTCACGGTGACGGTCCTGCTGGCGAAGCGTATCCCCGCGGCCATGCAGTTGATGCGGTCCTGGTGCACCGGATCGCAGAATTCGGTACCCCGCCATGAGGGGAGGTTGAAGAGGCTGAAGAGATCGAAGCCCCGCTCGAACCTCTGGTATGCGTCGAAGTACTGCCACCCGCCGTTATGGATCACGTGGAGGAAGGTGGTGCGTGCGAAGTTCGGGTTGTCGGTATAGTAGGGATCGCACCGCACGATGCCGTTGAAGAGCCCGGAATAGGCGTCGTTGGTTAAGGTATAGTGGGGATCCAGTCCGAACTGGACGATCACCTCGGCGCAGCAGCGGGCGAAGGCGACCCTCCTGCGGAGCTTCTCCTCCGAGGTGACGCCCCAGTAGAGGCCGTCGAAAAACTCGTAGTGATCCAGGAGAAAATATTTCACGCCGTCCACCATGGCGCTGTGCACCCCCACCTGGAAATCCGAGTCCAAGATCTTGAAGCTGACGTTTTTCCCGGTGTACTGGACATCGTACTTCTTTACGGCATCGCCCATGCGCTTCATGGACTTCGGATCGCCGTTCCTGTAGTAGCCGGTGATCACGTATACCGTCTCGCCGAGCTTCACCAGCTCCCGGGGAAGCTCGTAGACCACGTTGGCCAGGCCGCCGCTCTTCGAGAAGGGGTCCGCCTCGGCGGACATGAAGACCAGGGAGCCGCGCTGGTTGTGGAAGAGGAGGGCGTTGCCGATGTCGCGCAGCACCTGATCCTTCTCCTTTCTCATGGACCGGCCGTAGTCGATCAGGGTCTGTCCGTCCAGGTAGCCGTTCTTCACCAGGTAAAAGGCCGCGCGCTTGAGCCCCAATTCGAGATAGCTGCGCATCCCCTCCCAGAAGATCGGCACCAGCATGTTGCGTATGAATCCGATGATGCCCTTGTAGGTACCGCAGTGCTTCAGTATCTCCGAAAAGGAGAAGTTCGACCTGATGCTCTCCACATTGGACATCTCGCAGAGCCGGACGAAGGAGTCCCTGAGGAAATCCCCGTAATAGCTCTCGATGTCCACCTCCTCGAACCTGAGCAGCTTCACCCGCTCGGTGTAGGACACCACGGTGTTCAGCCGGGAGATCCTGAGCTCCTCCCCGAGGTAGTAGCTGTACTGGCCGGTGATGGGGGAGAAGAGGGGATCGGAGATCCGGTAGCAGGCCTCCTGCGGTATGGGGAGACCGGGATTGTCGAACTGGATCGAGGCGTTCTGGTTGGAATCGGCGAAGTTGAAGCACCCGAGCCAGATCCCCTGGCCGGTGAACTTCATCGCCGCCGCCACCATGATGTTGTTGGCCCACACCAGGTACCCCTTCCCCCTGGCCTCGCGGTGGAAGCGGTACAGCTCCTCGTAGACGTTCTCCAGGCTCCGGTGCGCGGCGTACTCGAACTGGTTCCAGTTGACGTAGATGTTGTCCAGGTACACCTTCCATCCCTCGCCCTCGGCGCTCCCCTCGTAGTCCATGATGATGTTGCTCATGAAGGAGGTCAGCGTGATGGCGGCCCGGAGCCCCCTGTGGCCGAAGGTGTTCAGCGCGCGCCGTTCGTCGTGGTTTCCCAGGATTCCCAAAAGCTCCGTCCCCTGGGGGAGGACCGTGGGAAAATAGTTGTCGTAGAGGTGGTAGATCTCCCGCACGTCGGTCTTTCCGTGGATGATGTTCTCGCAGATCTTGAAGAGCGACGAATTGTAGGGGATGATGCCGGTCCTGGTGAGGAAGCGCTCGTGGCCCCAGAAGCACTCCGCGATGTACACAAAAAAGTCCTTCCCCCGCTGGCGGAGCTTCCGCTGTATGTTCAGCATGATGAAGTAGTGTATCGGCACCGCGATGATGTCCCGGCATGCGGAATCGTAGTATCCGGTGGTGACGAAGTGCTCGTCCTCCCGATCGTTCACGACGATGGTCCCCTCCACCATCTCCTCGTGGTTCCTCCTGTTGTTGTAGACGAAGGGGAAGTTGTTCTTCTTCATCATTATGGGGACGGCGTGGGCCGAGTCGAAGCGTATGCCGTCGATATCGAACCTCTCGATGAGGGTGAGTATTGAATCCACCAGCCACTCCCACACCTCAAGCTTGCGGTAGTTCAGAAGCTTGCCGTCGTTCCACGATCCGTATCTGCCGTCCGTGGATGCCCGCGGGACCAGCGCCCCCTCATGGTCATAGGTGAAGACCATGAGCTCGTCGGGAAGGTGGTCGCTCCTCCTGTTGATGTGGGGAATGATGTCCACGATGATCCGTATGCCCAGCGAGTGCGCCCGCTTCACCAGGGCGGCGAACCCCTCGTCCCCTCCGAGGAAGGGCTCCACCTCGATCAGGCTCATTGGCGAGAAGGGCGACGGCGACGACGCCTCCGGGGCCCAGTCCTCCCTGTTGGAACCGCGCTTCTGGACGCCCAGGAGGTATATCGACGTTATGTGGTACCGTTCGCTGATGGATTCCAGATGATAGGCGATATCCGAGAAGTTGCCCAGCCGGATCACCTGGCCGTTCTCATTGTACAGGAGCCCCGGATGGCCCGACTCGTCCCTCCAGTAGGTTTTCGTGTGCCCGTGAATGTCGGGGAAGATCTCCAGGATGATCTCCCCCCGCACGTCCGGCATCACGTTGACCCTTCCGCTGCTGCCGGTGAAGTTGATCCACTCGCTCTTCTTCTGCTTCCGCCGGTGCACCACGAAATCCAGGTGCCCGTATTCGCCAAAGAGGCGGGACGCCCTGAATCTGCCGGTGGCCGGATTCCGTACCAGGTCCAGATCCTCGGTGTCGATCTCGTTCTCCAGAAAGTAGTGTCGCTGCGAGGAGTTCCTGTAGAAACGGATGAAGTACTCCCCCTCCGGGTCGGGGAGCTCGAAATCGAACTCGTAGGAGGATCCGGCGATGAGGTTGATGAACCGCGTCGCCAGGGGCGCGTCGAATTCCTTCGGAGCCAGTATCCTTTCCAGGATGATGTTCGCCCTGTTCCGCACCTCGTGGATGTCGTGACCCGAGGCCGCCACCAGGAGCCGCATCACCTCCCTCAGGGACCCCTCGTCCCCCCCCTGTTTGTACCGCCTGGCCAGCCGCTCCAGGGTCTTCACGGCCTTCACCGCCCGCTCGTAGTTGAAGTTGTAATCATCCCCCTTGAGCCGCGCGTCCAGCTCGCGCATGTAGGTCTTCCGGTTGTTGGCGGTGAATTTCCTGACCCGCTCCGGCGGCACCTCGAGGGGAGGGACCTCCTCGACCTCGAACTCAAGGGAGTAGCGTATCACCTCGTCCACCAGGAAGTTCAGCGCCATGGAGGTCTCGAAGGGATAGACCACCACGTGGGTGTAGCCGGTCTGGATGGCCCGCTCCTCGATCATCAGGAGCATCCTGAAGGCGTCGAAGAGCAGGCTCTGGCCCTTTTTCTGCTCCACCGACAGGGCGTCGAAGACCTTCAGCCCCAGGTAGATCGTGGGGATCTCAGACCACGGAGGCCCCTGCCCCACGTGGGAGATGACCGTGGTCTCCTTGGACACGTGATAGAGCGTGGGAACGCCCGGGAGCTCCTTCACGATGACGAAGCGCCTTCCGATGATGCTGTCGAAATCACCCTCGGCGACGGCCCGGTGGATCGCGACGATGGCCGATACGAGACGGGTGGACAGGCGCACGTCGCTCATCAGCCGGCTCTTCGCCATCTGGTCATCCCCGACGATGGTGTCGAACATGCCGGTGCGAAGGTCGAAAAAACGCTCCCGGTACATCTCGATCGGATCGCCCCCCCTGACCTGCCTGGCCACGTACCCGTCCACGTAGAACTCGAAGCAGCGGTTCTCGTCGAAGGCCCGGCTTATGGCGGACTTGACCAGGGTATCGGAGATGAGGTGCTCGTCTGACAGCTTGAAGCGGCAGAGGCTGCTGATTATGCTGTTCTCCACGGGAAGACTCCTCAATTGTACTGAGCGGCGTCACGCGAGTCCGCAGGAGCAATCTCAGTATTCTGAATCGTACCCAGGAGGACGCAAAAGTCAATATAAAAATCGGCGGAGCTACTTTTTCCAGAGCTGCAGGGCGTGCCGGTAGTAGTCGAAGGGGGGGGGCGCCATCTCGATCTTTTTCAACAGTATCTTCCTCGCCCATCGGCGCTCGGCGAACTCGCAGATATCCTTTATGTTGCGCCCCGAGAGCCCGTCGCTCCGCTGCCCCAGGTGCGCGCACTCCTCCAGCTGGAGGTGCGATGCGTAGTTGGAGAAGATCGAGGCCCGCTCCGACTGATTCGGCAGCGGGAACGAGATCGCCTGGTCAAACCTGCTGATGAGGGCGTGGTCCAGGTCCTCCTTCCTGTTGGTGGCGCCGATGGTGATGGTGCTCTCGGCGGCGTCGATGCCGTCGAGCTTCCTGAGCAACACCGAGAGGACGCGCCTGGTGGCCTCGAACATGTTCTGGTCCCTGGAGCCGGCGAGGGAATCGATCTCGTCCAGGAATATGATGGCCCCCCCCATGTCATCGCAGGCGTCGAATATTCCGGAGAGGTTCTGCGACGACTGCCCGTACCATTTCGACATGATCGACTCGATGGGGACATACACCAGAGGGATATCCACCTCGCCGGAGATGATGCGCGCCACCGTTGTCTTTCCGACGCCGGGCGGTCCCTCGAAGAGGATGGCGCGCGGCCTGTTGGATTCGAAGACCTTCCTGGTCATGCGGGCGATGGAGTCGTACACCCCGGGGTTCTTCAGCGGGAGGATAATGGATTCCCGCAGGTGGCGCTTCACCTCGTCGTATCCGGCGATGTAGTCCCAGCCGATGCCGGAGCTGCCCGTGATCACCGACGCGCCGAGCTTCCGGAGACGCACCAGGGGGTCCTCCCGGGAGGATGAGTGGGCGTACTTGAATATCTCAACGATGAGGTTCACCTCCTCCTGGGAGCAGCTCCCCTTTTTCGATATCTCGACCCTGGAGGAATTGGTGAGCCCGAAGAGCTCGATCTTGAAGTTGTCCAGCATGTTCTCGGTGTTGAACATGTTCCTGTTGAGGGCCTGGAAGGCATAGTAGCCCTCGTCGAAGGCGTGTATCCTCACATGGGCGATGTGCTTCTTGATGATGAAGAGAATGCCCTTCACGGCGGCATCGCCCAGCTGCGGCAGCGGAAAAGAAACGTAGGTGGTCCCCTTCTCAAAGGAGAAGGCGGGAAGGGGAATCTCATCATTAAGCTTCCCCTTCTCGAGGAAGGCGGCGAGCTCCCGCTCCGCCTGCTCCTTCATCTTGTCGTAGGATATCAGCGTCTCTTCTGCCATGGCCTCATTTCACCGGGAAGAACGTGATTTTCAGGCACTCCCGCTTGTATTCTATCTTGCGGGTGTAGTCGTCGCTCCAGCGCAGCTGCGCGAAAACCAGATAGATCGCATCTTGGCGGGTCGCCGCGATGTCCTTCTCGTCCCCCGGCACGTCGGCGTTGCTGACCCTGGCGATCTCCCTGTCGCACAGCAGCAGGTCGTTCACCCTGGAGACCGTGCTGAAGCGGTGCTCTCCGTCGCCGGCATAGTACCAGAAGTTCGGCACCCTGTCGGAGATGTTGAGCACGGATTCCCTATTGAAGGGCTCCTCGGTGATGGCCGGATCGCCAAAGCCGGGCACGTCCTCGATGGGTCTTCCCGCCATGGCCGCATCAAAAGCCGCGGGGGAATAGGAGGCGTTCACGAAGACGCTGTCGTTGTCGATGAAGTAGAGCCGTATCCTGAAGGGCTTCCGCTCCAGCTCCACCTCGCTGTTTTCCGCCTGTTTCACCAAGCCGTCCTGCTCGATCACCACCCTGAAGTTCGTGAATCCGTAGCGCCTCAGGTTATCATCTCCGCCGCACCCGGCGGCACACAGGAGCACAACAACAACGACGCCACTGGCCTTAAGGATCCTCTGTATCATACCAAACCATATACTCATGCTGAAATTGAACAGTGCATCATCCCCGGTGCCGCGGCGCAGGCCGCCCTTCGGAAGGGGATACCTGCTACACGCTGTCGGAATCCATGACGCAGGTGGAGACTATGCCGCCCCTGATGTTGTATACCGTCATCACCTTCAGGCGCCGGGGCCTGATGCATCCGAAGATGTCACGGTAGATACGGTCAGTGGCGGCCTCCTGGTAGATGCCGACATTTCTGAACGACACAAAATAGTATTTGAGCGATTTAAGTTCAATTAACTTTTTATCGGGGGTATACTGGACGGTCACCCTCCCGATATCGGGCAGGCCCGAGAAGGGGCAGACCGCGGTGAATTCATCGGTCTCATAGGTGATCTCCTGGGGCAGACCCGAATACTCGATCGTCTCAAGAAACTCGGTCCTGATCGCCTCTTCACCCTGGAAATCGAATGTCTTTCCTTCCGCAGTTGCCATGTATCACGAAACCGTCCTGAGGACTAAGGGGCCGTCACTGCCCCGGATACATCAAAAAACCTGTTCACGGGGGAGAAATGTCAAGCAAAAATGACCGATTCGTCAGGGGAGCCGGCCGTGAGGAACGCTACATGCGCACCGTCATGTCCCCCAGGACGGTGAATTCCGCGGAGCACTGGGGGCATCGGTAGTCTCCTTCCTGTCTCGCCCTGACCAGGGTGCCGCAGGTTTTGCACTCCACGATCACCGGATTGGCGAACCGGACCGGCGGTTCCTCTGCCACGGGCTCTGGCCCCTTCTTTTCCGTCTCATCAGTGGCGGAAACGGGGATTTCCGCCTTGAGGGGCTCAGACACCTCCTTGAGGGGGGGGTGAACGGCAGGCTCTGGCCCCGCGGGGGCCGCTCCCATGGCCGGCGTCCGGACCTGGAGGCCACCAGGGTCCTTTTGAGAGGGCTCTGGCCCCGATACCGGCATCGCCACCGGCTGCACCACCATCTCCGGACCGGCTGGAGTCCCCCCCTCGGCGGCCCTTTGCTGTACCTGCCGCAGGGCATCCTGCCGGTCAGCGGCCATGATGAGCTCCTTCTCAAACCCCAGGAGCCTGCATAGGGTCAGTGTCTCATCGTTCAGAGAGAACAGGGCCATGGAACCGCCGGCACGGCGTACCTTTGCATTGATCAGCAGTATCGCCCCGATACCGGCCGAGGAGATGAAATCGACGGCGGCCCCGTCAATCAGGAGGGCTCTGGCCCCCCGGGCGATCAGCGTATCCGTGTATTCCTCCAGGTCCACCGCGGCACTGCCGTTCAGCGCCCCCTCGATACGGACCACCGTCTCCCTGCCCTCCTGCATATCGCTGTGATGGATCATCACCATCATGAACTCCTTTTCCTGTCTATGGGAATGGCGTCCAGTATCTCCCGCGACGCGTCGAACACCCTCTTCACCTCCCTGGGCCGCTCCTCCGGCGCTTCCCCCTGCGTTTTTTTCATCGACGCAAGCTCGATGATTCTCCCCTCGCCGCCAGCGGCCCTCCGGTCAGGCGCAGGCTCCTCGAAAAGCTCCATCGGTATGCTCTCCTCCACCTCGGTTGTTTCAATCCGCCCCTCGGCGACCGACGCCGCCTGTTCCGTCACAGCCTGGGCCGGCTCGGCGGGGGGCGCCGGCCTCCCCTCGGCCGAGGCCGATGAAGCATCCCCCCGTGCACGCAGGACCGTTTCAATCTTCTCCTCGGCCAGGGCCATGGCGTCCTCCTGGATCCCCCTGTACCGCAGGAAGACGGCGGACGAAAGGGCCAGGGAGAGGAGCAGCGCGCATGCCATCGCCATCACCCAGACGCGGAGGGTCTCCCCCCAGTGCGCGGCGATGAACCGGAATATCCGGTCCTTCCCGATGATCAGGTTGACCGTGCCCACCGGGTTCTCCCCGGAGAAGACGGCCCGGGAGGCCAGCCAGCCGGAGGTGTCGATGCCGTCGTAGAGGTACCGCTTCAGGAGCGACCGCTGCGTCCTTGTGAAGGGAATGCGCTTCGAAATGATGTTGTAGTCGGTAAACTGGATATCCCTGCTCCTGGCGATGACCGGCCGCAGGATCAGGTCGGTGTTGTAGGCGAACTCGTCGTTGGCGATGTTCCCGCGCAGCTCCTTTTCCGCATCGGCGTCGGAATGGGCCACCAGCGCCCCGTTCCTGAGCACGAAAAATGCCTCGTCGAAGGTATCCCTCCGCACCCTGTCGCGGAACAGGGACTTCAGCTTCTCGTTGGACCCCTTTTTGTACCCCAGCTCGGCGGCACCGGAAAACGCCTCGGCCAGGGTGATGGAATAGTTCCTGGTGTAGCTCTCGATGTCCCCGATGCGCTGCTTGCCGGTATAGAGGAAGTATCCGGTCATCGCACCGGTGACCAGCAGGGAGAATACCGCGGCCAGTATGAGGAGAATGCCGAAGGGGAAACCCTTCGTCTTCATGGTGATATCCACGACCCTGGCGCCGCTCAGGTCCGCCGATTTTTCCTTGCTTTTTATCATACCCGCGCCCTATGGAGATATACATGTTTGATATCGGTACAGATGGAATCCATTTCAAATAAAAAATATGGCTCAGGACGATAAAACGGCAGTACCGGCCGCCGATGAGATGCTGGAGGTCTGGGACTGGGAGCGGGCGGTCCCCACGGGAGCGGCGGTGCCGCGGCGGGAGGCCCACGCCAGGGGAATCCCCCACGAGGGGGTGCACCTCTGGGTGCTCCGGGCTCGGGAATGCCCGGAGATACTGTTCCAGCACCGGGCCGCACACAAGGAGCACTATCCCGACTGCCTGGACATCACCGTGGGGGGACACGTCCCCTTCGGCCTGAAGGACCACAAGGTCCAGAAGGAGGCCATGGAGGAGATCGGACTGGATCCGAGTGACGAGGACCTGGTGGACCTGGGGCTCTTCCGCTACGAGGAGCGGAGCGAGGGTCTCTTCCACCGGGAGTTCCAGCGGGTCTACCTGCTCCGCGACGACAGGCCCCTGGAACGGTACACCTTCACCGACGGCGAGGTGACCGGCATCTACGCGGTGCCGCTCTCCGAATTCCAGGGACTGTTCACCGCCGACAGGGAGTTCCCGGTGCGGGGCTTCGACGGGCGGGAGATGGTGACCGTCACGGTGAGCCGCAGGAGCTTCCATCCCCAGCTCTTCGACCGGTCCATGGAGGCATACATGGATATTTTTTTCAGGGCCTGTCGGGAGCTGACATCCCGAAACACCGTAACATCGAAAATGCCCCTCCTGCCCGCCCATGAGCCCCCCGCCCGTCACTGATGCGGCCGATCGTCGCACTATCGATTCTCGTGTACACCAGTTGGTACACATCCGCCCCCATTTTTCGTTGACGCGCCGTCGTTTTCAGGTTACATATGGTGCACCAACGAACAGGAGTCATCGCCATGAAAAAGAAAAAACTCGGCATCTGCCTGGTGGGCTGCGGCATGATCGGCCACGTGCACGCCCGGGAGTACGGCAATCTCCGCGACAGGGCCGACCTGTACATCTGCGACCTCGACCAGTCCCTGGCCGAAAGAATTGCGGCAGTGCACGGCGCCGCCGGGACCTTCGCCGCCATGGAGGAGGCCCTGGCCGACAAAAGGATCGACGCGGTGGACATCTGCCTCCCCCACCATCTCCACTGCGGTGCGGCGCTGCAGGCCCTGGAGGCCGGGAGGCACGTACTCATAGAAAAGCCCCTCGCCAATTCCCTGGCCGAGGCCGACGCCATGATGGAAAAGGCCCGGGCGACCAACCTCACCCTGGCGGTGCTGGAGAACTTCCGTTACGAGCCGGCGGTGGGGCGCGCCCGGGAACTCATAGACCGGGGCGTCATCGGCGAGCCCTTCATGATCGCCATCCACGAGTTCTCCTACGCCATCGAGATGACCTCGCTGATGAAGACCTACGAGTGGCGCATGAAGGCCGCGTCCGGCGGCGGGGGGATCCTCTTCGATCGGGGGGTCCACCTCATGGCCATGGCCAACCGCCTGGGGGGGCCGGTACGGAGCGTCTACGCCGTGACGCGGTGCCCGGACCGGAAGTGGGAGGTGGACGAGGCCTCGGTGACCACCCTGGTGCACCGGAACGGCATCGTGACGAACCTGATCCTCAGCTGGAACATCCGCACCCCCCCGCCGATGCCCCTCATGGCGGTCTACGGGAACGCCGGGAGCATCATCGAGAGCCCGGAGAAGCGGGTGCCCGGTCACGCCCACTTCGAGATCGGCGAGATCAGGGTCTTCAGCGAGAAGGACAGGGAATACTACCGGGCAACGGACCCGGCGGTGATAAAGGGGGTCCAGGCCTACATGAAGAAACTGGGGGACGACGATCTTCCGGAGGAGGCGGTGGACAGGACCTTCGCGAAGGGGGTCCCGGTGGACATCTCGTCGGAGTTCGCCGGGTACAACGTGTACCGCGAGGCCATGGTGGACTTCCTGGAGTGCCTGGAGACCGGCAGGCGGCCCCGCGTGGGGGGCGATGCGGCGCGCGCAGACATCGAGCTGGTCTTCGCCGCCTACGAGTCGGCGCGGACCGGGATGCCGGTGGAGCTCCCGCTTCCGGCCCCATGACAGGAGGGGGGCCGCATCTGAATGCTCACCGCCATCCCGGAGGTCAGCCGATGCCGGGATGGCGATTTTCCACTACACAAACAACGGTATCCAGCAATACCACGTAACGCATCTCCCCGCCGGAACATTTCTTGACACATTTGCAATTTTGTGCTATTGTCTGGAATCGTATGCATCCTCATCCGCTCCGGGCATGGGATGAGATTGCAGACCGCACAAATACATATTTCAGGAGGGAGAAGATGAAGCGAATAGCCATTCTCGCGGCTGCTGCCGCCATCACTGCCGTCCTGGCCAGGCCCGCGGGGGCCGTGAACATCAGCGCCGGACCGGTCCTCTGGTTCGCCTGGTGGGACCCGGCCTTCGAGGATTCTCTGTCTATGGAAAATGCCAACTATCCCAGTGTGAAGACGTACCGTATGGATCCGGATTTCATGTACGGCCCGTCGATCTCCATAGGCGCGGGCAACTGGAACGTGTCCGCGGTCTTCATCATGGGGGGATACCACGCTTCATTGAGAGGGATAGGCTACATGTCCCCTCAGTTTTCCCCGCTATACAATTCCCAAGACATCGACAAGTACGATCTCGACGTGACGGCGAGCTACACGATCCATCCGGTAGTCAAGGTATTCTGGGGGTTCAAGTATCAGCGATACGCGTGGGCAACACAGACATCTTTATTTACCCTCTTATCCTTCGATGATATGCTTATGAACAACTACGGCACCGGCCCCGGCGTGTCCCTGAATCTCAACCTGGCGGGCAGCCTGTATCTCCTGTTGAACGTCTCCGCCTTATACATGGCGAATTACACCGAGAGAGAAACACTCATGTTCGGCCCTCCTTCGACATTCATACCGATACAGAGCGAGGCCGTGGTGCACTCCTTCGGGGGGAACGCGGTGCTGTCCCTGGCCTACTACATCGACCCCATCAACACCACCCTGGCCCTGGGGTTCCGGTACCAGTACATACGGTTTCTCAAGGCCGGCGGCGACATCGACGACCTGCTCTCGAATGAGCGCGACCAGTTCTACGGCATCTTCGTCTCCGCCACCTACACCTTCGAGCTGTAAGGCGGCTGCCAGACTATCCATTGCACAGGGTGCACTGGAGGACGGCGATATTCCATGATGGAGGGGACTGTTTTCCTCTTTATCATTGAAATACCGCCGGAGAGCAGCACTGACGCATCATCTGCGTCGCCGGCAACCTAATCATTTGTTGACATTCTGTACATATGCTGACTGACGTTATTGCGCCACCGCGGCAGGGGGGTGCCAAAAATATGGCGTTTTTCCCCGTTACTTTATTGACATTTCAATAAAGCGGTACCATATTCTGACAGTAAACCGTGATGTTACCCGCAAGAGGGTATCTGCCTGAGGATTGTCAACGATACCGAATACTACTATAAAAAAAAGGAGCGTGTACCATGAAGAAGTCAATTCTTGTGATCGCCAGCGCGATGCTGCTGTTCGGTATGGGTTGCGGCGGCGGCGTGCAGTACCGCGACGCATCCACCGATAAGGGCGGCAGGGAATGGGGCCCCAAGGAGATAAACGAAACCACCAGGGCGATGGTGGACTCGATCTACGATTTCCTGAAAAACGACTGGAAGGGCTCTGCCATCATCCGCCTCAAGAGGGTACAGAACAAGTCGTCCCAGCACGTGCAGACGAAACTGCTCTCCGACTCCATCATCACCAGCCTGGTGAAGAAGAAGATCGCCATCGAGGAGGACGATTTCATAAAGGACACGCTCCAGGAGATCGAAAAGTCACAGGCCGGGCTTGTGGACGAGAACTATTCTATCCCCGTGGGCACCCTGCGGTCGCCAAATTTTCTCCTCAGCGGCACGATTCACGACAACGTCCGCTATGAGGGGAGGAAGGAGATACAGTACATCGTGGTGACCTTCAAGCTCACAAACCTCGCCACGGGCCAGCGCGCGTGGTCGGACCAGAAGGAGTTCTACAAGGTGGGGAGCACACGCTCCATCAGTTTCTAGCAAAACCCCTACGGGACACAGAGGGTCAACATGAAAAAAATATATTTACTCATCATTCCCCTGCTGCTCCTCGCGATCGGCTGCGGCGGCAGGGACTACCGTGAGGCGATGCGGGCTCCCGAGAGCATGTTCTACCAGGGCCAGGCGCTGGAGGCGGCGCGGTCGCTGCTGCCGGAGGTGAACAGATCCGGCCGCGACCAGATTCTCTTCATGATGGAAGCCGGCTACATGCTGCACATTGCCAACAACTACGAGAAGAGCAACCAGGTGCTCCTGCGCGCCGCCGAGATGGCCAAGATGACACCGGTCAGCATCTCCGAGCAGGTGAAGGCCCTGATGACCAACCCCAGGGCGACCACCTACCGGGGCGAGGACTTCGAGAAGGTGCTCATCAACATGTACATCGGCATCAACTACCTCATGAACAAGGAATATGAGGAGGCCGCAGTCGAGTTCAAGCGGGTGAACAACGAGCTGGCAAAGATCAAGGAGGAGAACGGCACGGCACGGTACAAGCAGAACATCATGGCGAAATACCTCGCCGCGATCGCCCACGAGATCATCGCCGACCTCGAGAACAGCGACGAGGACAGGGACTACGCCGCGGTGGAGCTCCGCCAGATACTCCAGCTGAAGCCGAACCTGTATATGGCCAGGAGGGACCTGTCGGTTCTGGAAAAGGACTTCCACAACACCGGCGAGCTCATCGTGATCTTCCAGGCCGGGCAGAGCGCGGAGAAGGTGAGCCGCGGCAACCTTCTTGACGATCCCGGCATGAACCAGACCATCAACGTCTCCATGGGGAGCGGCGCAATCGCGAAAAGCCTTGCGGCAGGCGTCAGCGTTGCGGCGGTGCTGGGGACGCTGCGCACAGCGGAGAATCCCATACCGAAATTCATTTACCGCTCCAACCAGATCAGCCATCTGAACGTGCGAGTAAAGAACGCGTCCTTCCGTACGGAGATGCTGGAGAGCGTGGCCGAAACCGCGGTGCGCAACCTTGAGGACGACTACGGAAGGCTCAGGGCCCAGCTGGCGGCCTCGATCGTCCTTAAGGCCGCCACCTCGCTGGCAGCGGGAATCGCCGCGAAAGAGGCGGCGAGGCAGATCGGCGGCACGGTGGGCCAGTTCTCAGGCCTGATCGGCACCGTCGTGGGTGCGGGGACCGGCGCGGCGCTGTTTGCATCCATGAAGCCGGACCTCCGGTGCTGGCACACCCTCCCCTCGAACCTGCAGCTGGGGAGGCAACGGCTCTATCCCGGCCAGTACAGCGCCCTCATCGATTTCATTGGTACTGACGGTAGCGTACGCGAGACGAGGCAGGTCGATTTCGAGCTGAAGGCGAGAGAGCGGTATATCATCAATACCCGCTCTTTCTACTGATCCAAAGCACGTTATAGTTCCGGCACATGATTCCCGAGAATACACAGCGCGCGGGAGACAACACGTCTCCCGCGCCGCAGGACTTCCAGATACTGGAATCGCTTCGCTATCCCGCGTGTATCCTGGGTAGCGACGGTATACTGCTGTACGGCAACAGCACCTTCAGGAGATACTTCCGCACCGAAAACAACGCCATGCGGCTCGACTGGGAGCACCCCTTCTTTCCGGAATACAGGAAGCGGATCGCCCAGTCGTACCTGAACGCGCTGAAGGGGCAGGAAACGCGGTGCTTCGCCGTGCTCAACTCGCCCGAGGGGACGCAGCTCCCGGTGGAGATATACCTCTTCCCCATGCATACGGGCGAGAGCGTTACCTCCATCATGGTGTTCCTGAACATCGTGGACGACAGGATACTCTCCTTCAACCGCACCACCCTCTCAATGATATCCGAGGAGAACTTCAACTACGAATCGATGCTCTACGAGTTCTCCCCGGTGCCCATCGTGCGGTTCAACCAGAGGTCAGAGATCATCAGGTGCAGCCAGACCGCGGAGAGCTTTCTAGGCATCTCCATGGCCGATACGAAGAACGGCTCCCCCTTCCCGCTGAAATCGGCCTTCATATACGACGCTGACCGCATCAAAAACGCCATAACCGAGATCACCGGCGGGACCAGCACTTTCCACCGGATCGGAGAGGTGAAGATATCGACGACGGCGGGCCAGCAGAAGATCGCGAACCTCATCCTCTACCCGATCATCCAGGAAGGGGAGATCGTGGCGGTGGAGATGATCCTCGAGGACATCACCGCGTTCAAGGATATGCGCGATCAGCTTGTCTCGATGAAGCAGGTGAACCTGATCAACAACATCACCAAGGGACTGCTCCACTCCTTCAACAATACCATAAACATCATAATGAGCAAGACCCAGCTGCTGCTCCAGATCACGGAGAAGGAGTCGGTGATCGAGGGGATTCAGCTGATTGAAGAATCCGCAATGGAGATCATCCATCAGATCCGCAGGTTCAACAACTACATCTCGAAGGACGGCATCGCCCCGGATGACTACCTCGAGCCGCTGATCAACATCGTGGAGGACGCGATAGAGTTTTTCAGGCTTCAGTTTAAGATCGAGGAGAAGGACGCGAAGCGTGCCATCGCCATCGAGCGGAAATACTTCTCCAACGTCTTCGTGAAGACGAACACCAAGCACCTGCGCGAGGTGATAATATCCGCGATACTGAAGGTGTCGGATTTCATCGCCACCAGGGGATCCATCGAAATCACGCTGAAGGAAAACGGCGACCTCAACCTCCAGGTGAGGGTGAACCACGGGGGGGCGCCGGACGAGAAAGAACTCCATACAGAGTACGCCTCTGCCGGAATCGACATCCGGCAGACCGCCGAGAAAATCGGCCTGAAGATCATCGAGGAGGAGTCGCAGGAGTTCTACTCGATCAAGATCATCATCCCCTCCAAACTCGTACGGGACAAGCAGGAGAAAGAGGAGGAGGAGCTGGAATACAGGCTCAGGGACCTTGACATCATAATCGTTGAGGACGAGCCGGCGCTCCAGAGGATACTCTACGAGCTCTTCGACAGGATGGGGAACAGGGTCTTCATCTGCGCCAACGGCAACGACGCCCTCGAGGAGTTCAAGAAGAAGCACTACCACATGGTGGTCACCGATTACGGCATCGAGGGGATCACCGGAATCGAGCTGGCCGCCAGGATAAAGGAGATCGACGAATCGACGGTCACGATCCTCCTGTCGGGATGGCTCGTCGACGACATCCCTTCATACAAGAACATCGTCGACCTCTTCATTCCGAAGCCCTTTAAGCTCGACGACATGCTGAAAAAGATTTCGAAGATCTTCCTGGCGAGGGAGAAAAGCGCGGAGTCCCAGAACCACAGGCCATGATCTAAATGACGCTCCTGAGCCTCTTCATGTGCTCGGTCTCCCCGAGGAGAACGATCACGTCGTCCTGCTCCAGCACCTCCACGGGGAGGGGATTGAAAATCATCGTCCCGTTATGCTTCTTGATAAGCACGATGATGACGCCGTAGTCCCGCCGCAGGTTGCTCTCGATGAGGTTCTTTCCCACCAGGGGGGACCCCTCCTTCACCCTGGCTTCCTCCATCATCAGCCCGAGCTTCCCCTCCATCACCGCGATGTCGATGAAGTCGACCACCGTGGGACGGGTCAGGATCTGGGCCATCCTCTTCCCGCCGATGAGATAGGGGGAGACGACCCTGGTGGCCCCGGCCTTGAGGAGCTTCGATTCGCTCCTCTCGTCCGATGACCTGGCGACGATCAGTATATCCTGGCGGATCCCTCTGGCGGTGAGCGTGATGTAGACGTTATCGGAGTCCGACTTCACCGCGGTCACCAGACCGCTGGCGTTCATTATGCCCGCCTGAATCAGGGACTCGTCGTCGGTGGCGTCCGCGGACAGATAGAGGATCTTCTCCCGCTCCAACTCCTCGAGCATCTCCGGGTCGTTTTCAATCACGACGTAATCGATCCCCTGCGAATGGAGCTCCCGGCAGATGAGCCTGCCGATCCTGCCGTAGCCGCATATGATGTAATGGTTTTTCATCGATGCTATCATGCGCTCCACCTTTCTCCTGCTGAAGGTTTGCCTGAGCTCACCCTCGATCAGCATCCGCAGCAGCGATCCCAGCGTATAGGCACCTATAATGATCCCGGTGCTGATGAGGACCATGGTGACGATCCTCCCCGAGGCGGAGAGGGGCCGAACCTCCATAAATCCCACGGTGCTGATGGTGATGACGGTCATGTACAGGGACTCGAACAGGGTCATCCCCTCAATGAAACGATAGCCCATGATGCCGAACAACAGGGTGCACGTGAGGAGGAAAAAGGCTATTTTCAGTCTGCGTATCGATGACATCTGTTCCTTCCGGCGAGTCACTGTAGGCGATGATTTATAATATTTCAATTAATTTATGGGTGCATCCCCGATTTCCATCGAAAGGAGTCCCAGTCTTCATCTGACACCGCCAAGCCGCCGCGGCCGTACCGGTGCCAGGTCAGGGGCATGTCTCGGCCCGGCAAACCGGGATCCATTGCCGCATTCCAGAGAATTGACGCCAAGGGACACCCCGGGCCGGCGCCGGACAGTGTCCATGGAAATCTTCCAGGAAGACGCAACAAGTCGATTGACTTTTCGCGCCTCCGTGATATCGTCTCCGCCATGAAATGCCTGCTGCTAATTTCGCTGCCGCTTATTCTGCTCGCGGCATGCCACGGCGGAGAGCCGATCCTGCGGGTCACCGATGACCCCTCGGGAAAATGCGTCGAACGCCGGGGCGCCTTCGTGTCCTACCGTGAGGCCCCCTGCGCCCTGCTGTTCATCCAGGAGCTCGACTGGAGATCCTGGAGGCACCTTGCCGGTGTGGATTACTACACCAGGCCCTCGAAATACCGACGGCGCTTCAGGCCCCCCGGCCTGGCGTTCTTCCAACTCATCGTCACGAACACCTCCGCCGCCGACATCGGGGTCGACCAGGTCCGCCTCGTCTACGACGGCGAGATGCAGGAGCCGCTCCAGGGTCACCAGATCACGGCTCTATTCCCTTCCCCGGTGTATGACGTGCTGGATTTCCACGAGCTCCTGTCGTACCGGAGTCTCCTCTCTCCCTATCGGACGGTCGGGGAGATCGACTACGAAGCCCACACACGGAAACTGGGCCGTGACTCCATCGCACCGGGCGAGACCGCACTGAAGATGCTCGCCTTCCGCTGGATCCCGGGGGTACAGAAGCGCTTCACCCTCCGGATAACGGTGCACTGCGGGGCAGGAAAAAAAAGTATTGATTTCAACCTGCGGCGATATGAATATGGATCTCATGACCGGGTAACGGACAATAACGTCCCGAAAGGAACGGTGTATGAAGATTGACAGCAGCATGATCGAACGAGTATCATCCCTCGCCCGCCTCTCCCTCACCGAGCAGGAGAAGGAGGAGTTCACCCGCCAGCTTTCCGACATCGTATCCTACGTCGAGAAGATTAACGAGCTCGACACCGGCGGCATCGAGCCGGCCGATCATATCGTGCCCATGAGAAACGTGTTCAGGGCAGACTCCACCGGAACCTCCATCGAGCGCGAGGAGATAGAGCGCATCGCGCCTGATTTCGACAGGGGCCATATCATCGTGCCCCCCGCCATCGAAGGGAACGAATGACCTCGGGCGGCAGGCGCAGGCTCTTTTTCGCGCTGCCGGCCAGTTTTACGGCGCCGGAGAGCTTCCGGAAGATCGAGTCTGCCATGGAGGATGAGCGTCGGTCGCTGAAGATAGTGCGTCCTGAGCATTTTCACATCACGGTAAAGTTTCTCGGACCGGTGGAGGAACCGGTCTTCCTCCGGCTGAAGGAGGGATTCGAAAGAGCCCCCCTCCCCTTGTCCCCCATAGAATACCGGATCGCCGGAACGGGTGCCTTCCCGAGCCTTCAGCGGCCCAGCGTGCTCTGGTGCGGAATACTCACCGATATCGGCCTTCTCCGGGAGATGCAGGATTCCATCGAAAGGCTCTGCCAGCAGCTCGGCTTCGAAAGGGAGCGCCGGGCATTCACTCCCCACCTCACCATCGCCAGGGTGCGCGAAAAGGCGCGGCTCTCAGAGGGGCTCTTGGGCCTTCTGAGGAGTCACGGGGAGACCCTCTTCGCAGAATCGAGGTTCGATGGCATCGTGCTGTTCGAATCCCTCCTCACTCCCAAGGGGCCTCTGTACCGCAGGACCGCTGCGCGGGATTTCAGGTGACAGCCCATGGCGCTACTGGTTGAAAGACCCCTGAGGCTGTGCAGCGCTCATTATCTGCTGAGGATCCGTCACACGATCCGGGAGTGCATGCCGGGGCAGTTCGTGAATCTCAGGGGATGGAGCGGACACGACCCCCTGCTGCGGCGCCCCTTCTCGGTATTCAACCGGGAATCGGACGTACTGGAGCTGGTCATACGGGTCGTCGGAAAGGGGACGGAGATCCTGAGCCGTATGGAACCGGGAGAGATTGACCTGCTGGGACCCATGGGGCGGGGATTCACGATAATGGAGAACAGATCGGTCCTTCTCGCCGGCGGAGGCGTCGGGAACGCGCCGCTCCACTATCTGGCGAGGATGCTGAAGGAGCGGGGGAACAGGGTCAGCTGTATATATGGGGCCCGTTCGAGGGAGTACATCTACAGGGAAAAGGAATTCAGGGAGATCTGCGACAGTGTGATCTTCACCACCGATGACGGCAGCTTCGGGACCGCAGGGACGGTGACCGACGCGGCACGGGAGATCCTATCGCACGAGGCGTTCGACAGGATCTATTCCTGCGGCCCCACGGCGATGATGCGGTCGATGGTTGAGCTCGCGGGTTCGGCGCCGATCGAGATCTCGGTAGAGAACTATTTCGGCTGCGGCATCGGCCTCTGTATGGGGTGCACGATCGAGACGACGCAAGGGATGAAGCGGGCCTGCATCGACGGTCCGGTTTTCGACGGTTCGTCCATCAAATGGGAGAGCCTCTGCTGAGCCCGTCTCCGGTAGGCGGACGTCCCTCACACTATAAGAATACTGGAAGAATAGCATGAAGATACGATCAAGCCTTCAGAATTTTCTCATACGCTCGCTTGCGGAATCGGTCACGGTGGAGGTGATGGAGGCCATCGTCAAGGAGCTGGTACCCGGCTACGACCTCAGAAGGAGGACCGGGTTCCCCCTGAACATCCCCATCCCGAATCGCGACGCGGCGCGTCAGATCTGTAGCGACATCATTGAGCTGAACATACTCACCCATTTCATAAGCCTGCTCATAGAGATAAACACGAACGGATACTTCGGCAGGAGGGTACGCATTTCATACCTCCGGGAGATGATAAAAGAGGTATACGAGCACGGCTTCATCTATGACAGCGTCAATAAAATCTTCGTGGAAAATCCGATTGTCCGCAGAACAAGAAACTGGGGCGTCCTGAGGAACGGACAGGAGTACGTGATCACCTTTTTGAGGCTCGACATCGTCGGGAATTCCGAGCTTGTAAGAAAATACCCGGAGGACCTGATCAACGCCACCTATGATGACCTGCTCGGCATCGTCCAGGGGTCGATCGATGCACGAAACGGGAGAATATGGAACTGGGAGGGTGACGGTGGCCTCATTGCATTCTATTTCTCCAACAAAAACAAGCTGGCAACCCTGAGCGGCATGGAGATACTCCACGAGCTTTTCATCTATAACCAGATTAAAAACCGTCTGGAGCATCCCATCGGCGTGCGCGCGGCAATTCACACCGGCTTCTGCAACTACACCGAGAACATCGAGGACCTTAAAAAAAACGAGGCCATCAAGACAGTCATTGACATAGAATCGAGGTTCACCCAGCCGAATTCACTGACGATGAGCCTGAACATCCACTCATCGCTGGAGCGCGAGATGGCGAACCACTTCAACATCATCGCTGAAGAAAAGGGGACGAAGTATTTCAATTATCACCTGAAATGGGAGCAGTAAATGGACATCATACTATTCACGGACAACAAGGCGCTCATCAAGACCTTTACGGGTATAAAGGGGGGGAAGGACCTCTCAATCACCGCGCACCCCCACGGCGAGCTGAAGAAGGCGCTGAAGCGCAACCCCGCCAATGTCTTCTTGTATATCGATATGGGTTCTTTTCCCGCAAAGGAACACGGGAAAATCCTCAAATCACTGCAGAAGCCCGAGGGCTTCGCCTTCGGTGTGATCGACGGCAAGGGGAGCATCAAGGACCCGGCGGGCATTTTTCACCTGGGCGCGTCGGACTATATCGGCAAGGATCTTCTGAAGAAAGGGCTCGACGCACGAAGGATCAGGGAGGCGCTGACATTCAGGGAGATCGCCGCCCAGGAGGAGTCGGCGGTAAAAACCGAGGCACACTACATCATCTCGGGAAAGGACTGGGGAAAAATAAAGGCCGGGAATGAATACACCTTCTGCATGATGCTGCTGGAACTGGACAACAAGAAGGAGATGCGGCAGAGTTTCGGCGGCGAGAAGCTGAACGACATCCTGGCCTCGTTCCAGAAATTTGTGGCAGATTCGATGGCCCCCCACAAGGGGAAGATCTGGATGTGGCAGGATTACGGCGGGCTCATCCTCTTCCCCTTCGACGGCGAATCCTGCGATGCAATCCTAGCGTGCGTCAGGCTTATGATGAACAGGAACATAATCAGCGCAGAACATTTCGATACGGACATACTCCTTTCCTACAGAATCGCAATGCACCTGGGGAATACGGTGTATAAAAAACGCGGGGATACGGGTAATATCATCTCGGACGCGATTAACTCGGTGTTCCACCTGGGGCAGAAATACGCCGATCCTGAGAGCTTTTCAATAACCAACGCACTGGCCCCCTTCATTCCCCAGGGTCTCGAAAAGCTCTTTGTGCCCGCCGGAGAATACGAGGGGAGGAAAATTCTCAGGATGCGCCGCCCGATTTACTGATGCATTCGATCACTTAAACATCGGGGACAGCTTCTTGAATTCCGGCGTGCCGGCCCGCTCCATCAGCATGAAGGAGACTGTTTCAGCGGGATAGACAATCGCGCCGGCCCACTCCAGGGCCCGAAGTGCAGCTTCACGGTCATACGCACGCCTTGATGCAACGGCATCTCCCACCACCACAGCGTTTTTCCCAGCCTTGAGAAGACTGAGCGCAGTCTGCAACACGCAGACATGTGTCTCAATGCCGGTGATGAGCACGGTTTGCCTATCCAGACCGTTCAGGGCGTTACAGAGTTTTTCTTCCCCGTAACAATCGAAGGAGAGCTTTTCATGGACAGCCGCGCCCCCCAGCCTCTCTGCGATCGAGGGGATGGTGGCACCGAGTCCCTTGCGGTACTGCTCGCTCACTACTATGGGGATGCCGAAGATTTTCGCGGTTTCAATCAGTATCACACAGTTCTTCTCAACCATTTCGCGGCTTGCCTGATCCATGGCAGCGAAAAGCCGATCCTGGATATCTATAATAAGAAGTGCCGCATCATCACGCTTAAAAGAATAGTTATCGATTCCCATATGCTCCCCCCTTTAAAAGGTGTCACTTCCGGGAATAATTGTCAATACTTATTGGAAGATATGGAATGACGAAATGTATGATCAGGATCGTTACATATATAAACCGTTATAAACCATCAGGAGTTCATGATGAGTATATCGACCACTCTCAACATTCACAAGAATACGCTCGACAGGCTCGATACAATATCCAGGCAGACGGGAAGAACCAGGGCTTGGATTGTCTCCCATCTAATACAGAAGCAGATGAGCCGATGCGATAACTATGAATTTCGTTTCACCAGGATTGAGTATCAGCGCAAATCAGCGAAAGGCTGGCACAGGCTGCACGTCCAGTTAAGGGAAAGCGAGTATGAAGCCTGTCTTGACATGAGAAGGTTTTACAAAAAATCGGTTTCTCTTCTTTTTTCTTTAGCTATCGATATGTATTACAATGAATTATTGATTCAATCTAATAACGATAACTATTATACCTTGAACTATATAATCACGCAAGAAATCATCGATATGACCATCTGTTGGAGAATATACTGGGGACTACCATACGACCCGGGAGTCCTATTCACTTCCTCAAAAGATCATCACCGATAACATCGATGGCGGAATCCTCAGCTCCCCGTCTGATATTTGAGATGATCGATCGCTTCTGCTTCTGTGAGATATTCTCTCCAGGACCCTTCTCCGCCAGCACAACGTTATTGACCATCTTGGCGCAGAGATCGCAGGTCCTAGTGGGTACGGTACCGGGGATGAATGTCTCGCTGATCACATCCCTGCAGTTCGATGACGGCAGGAGCCCCGATTTCGCGCACACATCGTGCTCAATAAGCCCAGCATACACCGGGAACTCATGTACCGGAGTGTCCGCAAGGGCAGCCCGCATGTACTCTCCCCAGATGGGTGCCGCCACTGCTCCCCCGGACTGTCCGAGTCCCAGCGTGAGTCCGAGTCTGTCATAACCCACCCACACGCCTGTTGTCAGCTCCGGCGTGAACCCCACGAACCAGGCGTCCCGCCAGCTGTTGGTTGTCCCGGTCTTCCCCCCGGCGGGGCGTCCTGGGTTCGCGGCACCCCCGGTACCTGCAGCGATCACCGATCGCAGCAGGCTTATCATCATCTGCGCCGTTTCCGGCCGGATTATCTGGATTGTGCCGTCCCTGGTGCGCGACTCAATCTGTCGCCGAATCTCCTCTTCCTGGTTCTCAAGCGTATGTCCGTCACGATCGCGGACATAGCGGATGGCAAAGGGGATTACGTCCTTCCCTCCGTTGGCGATTATCGCGTAGGCGCGGGTCAACTCGAAGGGGGTCACGTCGATGGATCCCAGGGCAATGGAAAAATTTCTCGGTATCCTGGCCCTCGCCGTGGCCCTGTCGAATCCGAGAAGCCTGGAGTAGTACCGCATCACCGTGTCGATTCCAAGGGCATCGGCGAGTCTCACCGAGACGATGTTGATGGAAAGGGCCAGTGCCCTGCGGAGTCGCAGGAATCCCTGGAACTCACCCTCGTAATTCTCTGGAGTCCAGTCTCCCCCCTCGTTGTCAAGGTATATTACCGGCGAATCCAGCACCGCCGTAGCTGCGGTGAACTCGCCGCTCTCGATGGCCGCCGTGTACAGGAGCGGCTTGATCGCCGAGCCTGGCTGCCTCCTGGCCTGGAATATCCTGTTCAGCTGGTTGATGCTGGAAAACTCGCTCCCTCCCACCATGGCCTCGATGTAGCCGTTGGTATGGTTGATGGAAACGATGCACCCCTCCACCTGCTGGAAATCCTGATCCTCGAAGTACTTGACCCTGTACTCATCGAGAAAAGACGATATCGAATCGATGCCGCCGACGAAATTCAGAAGGTCCAGCTCGGTCAGGAGCTCCGACTGAAACTCGTCGTTGATCCGCTCATCGAAGCGCGATCCCCTCTTCTGGAACTCGGGGATGCCAAAGAGCAGTGAATAGAAGATCACGTCATCCTGATAGTTATCGATAATATAGTCGCTGTTCCTGAAGGCAAGCCTGGATGAATTCGTGGTCTGGTTCCTGAGGCGGCTCTTCAGTATGCGCTGCGCGGCCAGCTGCTTCTCCAGGTCCATCGTGGTATATACAAGAAGGCCCTTCTCGTACACCATCTCCTCTCCATACTTATCAACAAGGGACCGCCGTATATACTCGGTGAACCAGGGGGTCCGGTCTGTGCGGTTGCTCCAGGCGGTTGCGGTGGGTGGAACATCGCTGATCTGATGGAGATAGCGGGGCCAGAAATCAAGGTAGGCCTTCTCCGCCTCACGGGGACGCACGTACCCCAGCTCCACCATTCTGGCCAGGACGATCTTGTGCCGGTTTATGGAGGTCTTCGGATGCCGTATCGGCGAGAACCTGTTCGGCGCCGACGGAAGCGATGCCAGCAGGGCGCATTCCGCAAGGTTCAGATTCCATACATGCTTGTTGAAATAAAACCTGGAAGCGGATTCGACTCCGTAGGCGCCGTGCCCCAGGAATATCTGATTGAGATACATGCTCATGATCTCATCCTTCGTATAGCAGATCTCGATCATCAGCGCGATCACGGCCTCTTTGATCTTCCTGAATATGTTTCTGCTCCCTGAGGTGAGCAGTATCTTCGCAAGCTGCTGGGTGATGGTGGACCCCCCCTGCCGGACCCTCCCGGAGAATATATTAATGAAAAAGGCACGAACGATCCCCTTGATGCTGACGCCGTGATGATCGTAGAAATCCTCGTCCTCTATGGAGACGAAGGCCTTCACAAGGTTCGGGGGGATGCGGTTGAGCGGCACCACCTCGCGCTTCTGCTTGAAGAGCTCAGCCACGAGGACACCGTGCTGGTCATAAATCTTCGTGGTCACGTCGGGACGGAAGTTGGCCAGGGCCCTGACCTTGTAGATGTCCATGGCCAGAATGATCCCCAGGGCGATGATGATCCCCACGCCGATGCCGATGCTGACGGCCCGGTACTCGCGAACAAACCAGAGGAGCGTCTCCGCAAGTCTCCTGAAGAATCCGACCACATCAAGGTCAAGACCGCCCCTGCCGGACCCGCCGGTCAGGGAGAACCTGGATCTCCCTCCACTATATCGAACCATTCTGTTTCTCCGCGGGATAAATACCGGGCAGTACGGGATAATTGCAAGAATAAATTATCCCCGCGGGTCCGCCCCACATCCTCCAGGATGATGCCATCGATCGAGCAATGGCCCTTTTGCGAAAACGATAAAAATTTCATCGGGAGAGACCATGTCAATTTTCATCATAAAATAGCGATTTTGATACATATTTTATTATATTCTGCTTAATTTGCCAATAAAATGACTTATGCAGATTCGGCTATCTGACGATGAAAAGACTGAAATCTCTCGATTTCAACGGGTATCAAGGATGATAGCCGAGAATTTCAAGGAGGAAGCAGAATGATAATCAACCACAACGTCGCAGCACTGTTTGCGCACCGTACCTTAAAATTCCACGACTGGAGACTCACCAGTGACATCGAAAAGCTCTCTTCCGGCATGAGGATCAACAAGGCCGGCGATGACGCATCCGGTCTGGCGGTCTCGGAAAAGATGCGCTCACAGATTCAGGGCCTGCGGCAGGCCGAGAGGAACACCGAGGACGGAATGTCCATGATCCAGACGGCGGAAGGGTACCTGTCCGAAGTACACGAGATCATCCAGAGGATCAGGGTACTGGCAGTGCAGGCGGCAAACGGCATCTACACCGCCGAGGACAGGCAGCTTATCCAGGTGGAAGTGTCCGAGTTGGTGGACGAAATCGACCGCATCGCATCGCAGGCTGAATTCAACAAGATGAAGATACTCACCGGATCGTTCGCGAGGCTTCATCCCACGGCATCCATGTGGTTCCACATGGGGCCGAACATGCACCAGCGCGAGCGGGTCTTCATCGAGACCATGACCACCGCCGCGCTGGGACTGAGGAATCCCACGGTTCTCACCTTCATCTCGATCTCCACGCCCGGCAAGGCAAACGCGGTCATCGGGCTGGCAGACGAGGCGCTGAGGACCATCTCCAAGCAGCGCGCCGACCTGGGGGCGTACTACAACAGGCTGGAACACGCGGCGCGGGGCCTCATGAACGCCTACGAGAACGTGCAGGCCTCGGAGAGCCGCATACGGGATACCGACATGGCGGAACAGATGACCTCATTCGTGAGGTACCAGATCCTGACACAGGCCGCGACCTCAATGCTCGCCCAGGCGAACACGAAGTCGCAGACCGTGTTGCAGCTTATGCGTTAGACCTGAGCCAACATCGCAGTACCATTCTGAACGCCGGGCACACGCCCGGCCTTCTTTTTTACAGTCCGATCCTGTGGTGTTCCCGCTGAACGCGGTCGCACCAGTTCCCCACGTTCCAGTCGCCGAAGACACCCATGCCGGCCAGTTCGTCCTGCCCGCCGTAGACCGGCACGTGCACCACCGAGAGCCCCTCATAGGAGCCGGCCTCATCAAGGGCCCTGGCCAGTTCCTCGGCAGAGTAGCCGCCGGAGATACCCTTCACGCCCTCCACCGACCGGGCCATGGCCGCGTAATCGACCTTAACCGAATCGTTGGTGGCGTATTCCCTGCCGTACTGGGCGTACTGGAGGCCGGAGATGGCGGCCATCCTCCTGTTGTCGAAGATCACGACGATGCCGTGCGCCCTGTGCTGCACCGCGTCGATCAGTATCTGCGGATTCATCATGAAGCTGCCGTCGCCGCAGAAGGCCATGGCCCTGATATCGCTCAGGGCACC
>JAFGJK010000015.1 GCA_016929135.1 Spirochaetota bacterium
ACCTCCTTCATGCAGGTCATCGTGGTGGTCAGGAGCGCCGACATCCCCAGGACCCCCGCATCGCCGTGGGACCCCAGCGACTCGACGAACTTCTCCGCGGAGACGTCGATCCCCAGGTCCACCACCTCGAAGCCGGCCCCCTCGAACATCACCGCAACGATGTTCTTCCCGATGTCGTGAAGGTCGCCCTTCACGGTGCCGATGAGTATCTTTCCCCGGGAGGTGGCGTTCGATTCCTTCAGCATCGGCTTGATCATCTCCAGCCCCGCCTTCATGGCCCGGGCCGCCACCAGGACCTCGGGGATGAAGATCTCGTTGTTCTTGAACTTGACCCCCACCGGCTCCATGCCCTTCACCAGGCCCAGGTTAAGGATGTCGCCGGCGGCGATGCCGTCGGCCATGGCCTGCTCCACCAGTCCCTTCACGGACGACGAATCCCCTGCCTCCACTTTCTGGGCAATCTGTGCCAGCACTTCCATTGTCGTTATCCTCCGTATGATTTTGAATGAGGGCCTTCGCCGACAGGCGAGAATCCCCTTTTTAATGATAGCAAATCGCGGGAATAATGAATTGTATCCCATCGGATAAATTTGGTATTATCATGCTATTTGTATTGATATTTTTAATATTTCCGTCAATTTTGTACCATGAGCTTCGTAAACAGCATCAACAGAGCCAGCTTCGACGCCATCGCCTCGGAATACTGCCGACTCTTCGACCTGCCGCTCCTTCTGGTGGATACCGCCGGCGGCATCCTGGAGGAACGCATGGATGAGCCCTTCCGCCCCCAGTTCACGCTCCCCGATCGCTATGAAGGCGTGATGCGGTCATGGCGCACCGTCACCGTGGAGAACGCATGCCAGTGGGGCGACGCCTATTTCACCACGACGCCGCTGGGGATGATCGCCTTCGCGGTCCCGGTGATGGAGGGGAACATCCAAGCGGGAGCGCTCATCAGCGGCTTCGTGATCCTCCCGGAGATGGAGGCGGACATCAGGTCGGAACTTGGCAGGGTGCTGTCGCATCAGGGTGAGGAATACGAGGGACTCGCCGAGGGTATCCCCGTCCGGACCGTGTCGAAACAGCAGATCCGCCGCTTCGCCGACACCCTCATGGCCATAGTTAACCGGCAGGGGCTGCTCAACAGGACCGCCCTGGACGAGAAGCGGGAGAAGACGGCGCAGCAGCTGAACATCGCCCACTACATCGAGTACATGCAAAAGACCGGTACGAACGTGGCGGGAAGGATAATCGACACGCAGGAGGAGATCGTCCTCAGGGCGAAGCGCGGCGATATCACCGGCGCCAAGGAGTTGCTGAACGAGTACCTGGGCTGCATATTCTTCGACACCGGCATGAACTTCGACACCATCAAGATACGCGTCATCGAGCTCATCGTGCTGGTGTCGCGCGGCGCCATCGAGCTGGGGGCCGGGTCGCGGGAGCTCCTGCTGCTGAACCAGCGCTACCTGGCGGAGCTCAACCGGGCGGCGGACTACGAATCCCTCTGCCACAGCGTGGCGAAGATTCTGGAGCACTTCGTCGGGAAGATATCCACGATCATGATCGACAGGAAGAAGATCAAGGTGAAGCTGATGCTGGAGTACATCGGCCGGAACTTCACCGACCGTATCGCCGCGGCCGACGTGGCAGCCGAGGCCGGCCTGAGTGTGGGGAGGGCGCTCCACCTGCTGGCCGGAGAGACCGGCCGCTCCCTCTCCGAGCACGTCACCAGGTGCCGCATCGATTACGGGAAGTACCTGCTGCTGAACACCGAGGATTCCATCGCCGACATCGCCCTGCAGGCCGGGTTCTACGACAACAGCCAGTTCACCAGAACCTTCAGGGCCCAGGAGGGGATCACCCCGTGCCAGTACCGCAAACGGGCGGGGGGCTCCACCGCCGCTATTTGAATCCCGGCACCGGCAGGCCCCGCTGGATGCAGCAGGCCTTGAGGATGTTCCTCATGAGAAAGGCCACCGTCACCGGCCCCACGCCGCCGGGCACCGGCGTTATGGCCCCCACCAGGTCGTAGATTGCGGGATCGGCATCACCGACGATTTTACCGTTCACCCTGGCGATCCCCGCGTCGATCACGGTAAGGTCGCTCCTCCCCGCGGCCTCCACGAGCCCCCTGTCAACCAGTCCCGGCACGCCCGTGGCCGACACGATGATGTCCGTCCCGCGCACCGAGGCCCCCAGGTCCCCGGTGAACCTGTCGCACATGGTCACCGTGGCGCCGTCGTTCTGCAGCATGACGGCCAGGGGGCGCCCCACGATCAGCGACTGGCCGATCACGGTGATTCTCCTCCCGCGGAGCCCGCTGGCATCCCCGGCCTTGGGGTAGACGGTATCGAGCATGTAGACGATGCCCCAGGGGGTGCAGGGATGAAGGTAGGGGGTCCTGCTCCTGACAGTGAGGCGCCCCACGTTGAGGGGATGGAAGCCGTCCACGTCCTTGTCGGGGCGGATCGCCTCGATCACCGGCTCCAGCCGGATGTGCGGCGGCAGCGGCAGCTGTACCAGCAACCCGTGGAGCGACGGGTCGTCGTTGAAATCACCGATGATCCTCAGGAGGTCCTCCTGGGACGTCGTCCCCGCCAGGGCCGCCTCCGCCGTTTCGATGCCCAGCTCGTGGCACGCAGCCAGCTTGTTCCGCACATACACCGTCGAGGCCGGTTCGTCCCCCACCTGGATCACCGCGAACCGCGGCCTGATGCCCAGCTCGCCGATCCACCCCGCCACCTGGGCCCTGATGCCGGCAGCGATCGCCTTCCCGTCGATTATCCTTGCCATACTCCCCCCTCGCCGCGGGTCCCCGCGTGCACTCCCGTATCGGAACCCAGTACCGGCAGGGACCGGTCCTGTCAACCATTGCGCGGCGCCGCGCCGGCATAATTTATGGAAAAAGTTATTGTCCCGGATAGGCGGTGTAGTACAATGGAGCGCGGACCATCTCACCGTCACGAAATCGCGCAGTTGGGTGAAACACCATGGAGCAGACCGTAATCGCCGGCATCGGCACGGACATCGTGGATGTGAGGCGCCTCCGGAGGATGAACGAGGAGCACCGGGACAGGTTCACGCAGAAAACCCTCTCACAGGACGAGATCGCCCTCATGCCGAAGAGCAATCCGGAGCTCTTCATCGCGGGACGATACGCGGCGAAGGAGGCGATCGTGAAGGCCCTGGGCTACAAGAACTTCAGCTATACCAGCATCAACATCCTGAACGACGGGAACGGGAGGCCCTACGTGGAGGACCCGGACCTGCTCATAAGGAACAGGGACCCCAAGGAGAGCTACACCATTCACATCAGCATAAGCCACGAGTTCGACTTTGCCGTGGCCTTCGTGGTCCTGGAGAAAAGGAGCGAGCCCTACCGCTCCACCTGGTTATGATCCGTATCGACGCCGGTGCGGCTACCGGAGGAAGATGAGCGCGGCCGAGGCGGTGGAGACGGCGATCACCACATCGATCAGCTTCAGCAACAGTTCCATAGTTCACTCCTTGAATACTCAGCTATAGCAATGAGTATCCACGGAATGTTAACCTGGAATAAAGAAAGGTTTAAGGATTTGTTAATTTACCGGCGGCGGATCCCTGCCGGCGGAGTGGTCCCGCCGACAGGGCCAGTTGTCAGAAGCCCGCGACCGGCATCTCCACGACGCTCATGTCCATGCTCTGGATCCCCGCGGCGTAGGCACCCGCCTCGGGGAGCATGTTCTTGATGAAGTACCTCGCTCCCAGCACCTTCCCCTGATAGAAGGCCGCCTCCCTGTTCGATTCGAAGAGGGCCGCCATGGCGGCCTGGTCCCCCTCCGCGACTTTCTGCGCACGGCAGATGTCGCCGAGCTTCCCGGAGGCGATGCCCCCCTGCCAGAAGTGAAGCCATCCGAGGCATACCGTCCCCATCATCATCAGGAAGG
>JAFGJK010000016.1 GCA_016929135.1 Spirochaetota bacterium
ATCAGCCCCTTCTCTGCCGAAGGAGGGACTTGAACCCTCACGGGGTTGCCCCCGGCGGATTTTGAGTCCGCTGCGTCTGCCAGTTCCACCACTTCGGCGTCAGTCTATTCAGGTTGAGGTATATCGTCTACCTCGATATATTTACCCTTGGCCCTGGCAACGATTTTACCCATCTCATTCTCTATCTCCGCCCTGTTTTCTATGACACGCTTGCTCTTTTTCACATACCAGCCCCTAATGTAGAGGACTTCCTTGATAAATGCCGGCTGCAGGTACCTTATGGTCAGTTCGCTCGTGAGCGCAACCGTCTCCAGGTATTTATTCACTGTGATCATCGTTTCATCGAGAATCGATGCGATGACGCCGGCATGAATGATGTTGGGGGGACCCTCAAGTAGCTCATGGGCGGAGAACTGCCCGTACGCGGTCTTCGTATCGTCATCAAACTGCAGTTTGAGCTTCAGACCATGAGGATTGTCCTCCCCGCATCCATAGCAGATTTTATCTTCAAATTCAATCATGTTGGCAAATGTCGAGTAACCGGCCGTATTTGTCAATCACTTTTGGCTTTTGTCACTTCTTACGGAGTCTCTCAAGAATCATGTCAATTTCGTCCTGATCGAGCCATTCATCGACATGTGAGGGGTATGAACCGGTGACCATTAGGTACATCTCCATGGCCATGATGAGCTGTTCCTTGGTCATTGTGCCCTGGGTTACCAGAATCTCGCCGATGAGGCGCTCCCTGTTGAATCGCTGGAGGTCAAGCGCATCGTCCAGCTGGCTCTGGCTTATCACCTTTTCTTCAACGAGGAATTCTCCGAATTTTTTCTCGTGGTTGTGGGTGTCTTCTCCCATCGAATCGGGGGGTCCTCCGTGATTTTTTGAAGGTCTGACAGCCCTTCGTCACATTGAAAGATCGCGGAAGCTTCGCGACAGATACACAAAGAGCCGATACTGATCACTCTATATTGATAATAGAGCATGCGCAAAAATTATTTTGTCAAGCTCAAAATTACTTGACCCGCTTTATTTGTACTCTCAGATTTATGGAACAGGTAAATGATCATGAAAGTGAAACCGCTGAGTGTCTTGCTGATACTGGTCGTATCGGGCGCGATGGTACATGGGCTGGCACAGCATACTGGCACCTACCATTATGTCGGATGGCGGAAATGCCAGGTGTGTCATGGACAGGAAGCAGTGGGGAATCAGTGCAAGATATGGCAGTCCACGGGCCATTCCAGGGCCCATGAGATACTCGCCACCGATACGGCAAAAGGAATCGCGGAGAATGCGGGAGTCGCAAATCCGCAGGAGGACCTGGCCTGCCTGAAGTGTCATACCACCGGCGGAGGCAAGGAGGCGCTGACGGAGAGGGAGGGTGTCGGCTGCGAAGCATGCCACGGGCCGGGCAGCGGCTACAGTGATCTGGGAAATCACGTGGATTACTCGGACCCCACAAGGGTCCTGGGCTACATGAGGGGGATCCGCCACGGCATGTATCCGATCCTGGGGATTGTGGGGAGACACCTGAAGAACAGGGAGAAACTCTGCCTGAGCTGCCATCGTGACGACAGGCCCTGCGCGCCTCAGGACGCCAGGACACGGTTGAAAAAGAAGATGACGATCCAGACGGTGGATAAACTGCAGCGCGGCACTATACGGCTGAAACACCCGCTCCGCAGGTGATCCTCCTCACCTCTTCAGCCTTCGATATCATCCATTTCAATCCTTCGGTCTTCACCAGTGCCCTTTTAATGAGGTCCACATGCCTCTCCGTGTCGTATTCCTCTCCATCGAACACGGTTTTCATGGAGAAGAGCTCGTCCCTGTGCATCCGATAAATCCTGCCGATGGACTGGCAGTTGAAGTTGACCGGGGATCCGCAGAATTTTTCGTGGAGCGAGGTAACCAGAGGGGTAATCTCCTTTCTGAAAAGGAACTCCACAAGGAATGAATAGAGCTCGTCGGGAGAAAGGATATACGGGGTTATCCTGTTGAGCCCCGAGATGAGCTCGTGGATGTAGATGCCGTCGCTCATGTCACGGTATATGATCACCGGTTTTTTCCTGAAGGACCCGTCGGCGAGGAAGCCCCGCACCAGTTGTTTCAAGTCCAGGATCGGGGATCCGAGATTGATGGCGATGAAGGGTATGTCTTCCCGTTCCGAGAAGGAGAAGAGCTGCCCGGTTGACGTGGCGAGCTCGATGGCGTAATCGAACCTCGAAAGGATCGCCGTTATCATGTCGATATGCCGCTTTTCGTCGTCCAGCAACAGGATCGAGGCCGCAGGGGCGGGGACCTGTTCCAGGATCGTTGAAAGGTATCGGACGAGGCGCCCTGAATCAGGTGAGCAGAGCAGGTCCGGGATGCCGGCGTTCATGAGATACGACCTCACCATATCGCAGGGGGCGTCGCTAATACAGATCCGGTGCCTGAATCTGGCGATGGCATCCGCAGGCGTGTGATGCCGATCGCCGGTATCACTGCCGATTTCGAGTACGGCAGCGCATGCCTCAGGGAGCTCGGCGATCTCCCGGATCGACGGTTCAGTGAGCGGCGGCGGGTAGCACCGCGCGGAGAACCCCGCTCTCTCCAGGGCCGGACCGTGGATCTCGTTCTTGCCGGTGATCAGGATGACGTCCTGATTATGTCTCATAATGCCATACCCTTGTAGCATCAACACCTGTTTCGCCGGACCGCTGCCCGGACGGGGATTGTTATCGCTACTGATAAATGGTATCAGGAAACATGGATCAGTCAATTAATTTTAATGGATGGAGCCTTTTTTTTCCCGGCCCTCATTCCTCCGGTGGTCCGCTGCGATGCAGCGAGAGGAGGGTTCCGCTGAGATCACCGCGATGGGAGCGGAGGTATTGCGCGATGATGAGGCCCAGGAGGAAAGCGGCGATGGAGAAGAGCTGGCCGTCGGAGAAACCGGCGAAAAACGACCGGGGGTCGTCGCGGAAAAATTCGATTATAAAGCGGAATACCGGATAGACCAGCAATGTTGCGGTCAAAATCGATCCGGGCGTCCTGCGCGCTCGCGCCAGGGGAATAAATATGATTCCGATGGTAATGAGCGTCGCGGCGCTGATGAGCTGCACCGGCAGGAGCGGTTGTACCGAGTGGGAGGCCGGTGCGATGGGATGGGTAAAGGTGATGCCGATGGGGAGCGAGGTCGTCTTGCCGTAGCAGCATCCGGCGAGAAAACAGCCGATCCTTCCGATGCCCAGACCGATGAAAAAACCGGGGGACACGATGTCTGCAAGGTTCAGCACACGGACCCCCCATTTCATCCGAAGTATCTGGATCGCGGTGAGTCCTCCCAGCAGCCCCCCCCAGCTCACCAGAGCCGGTGGATAGCGGAAGAAGCCGTAGGAGATACGTTCCGGGAGGAAGAGTACAAAGCCCACGACGAAGGCGCCCAGTATCCCTCCCACCGCGGTGAGCAGGGCGTAGTTGAATACGTCGTCCAGGTCATAGCGGAATCGCCTGGCGACGAGAAGGGTCACGGCGATGGCGATTGATATGCCCGTAACTGCCATGAGACCGTACGAGGCGATGGTGATGGTCTTTCCCAGTATCTGGAATTGGAATAGTATCGGATGCACTCTCTGTCGTCCGCCTATGAGGTCCCGGTTGAGCGCACTGAAGCCGTTTTGAGCTTCATCTGCCCACTCCCTTCTGCGGCCCCGGCTGCACGACAGTGCCTGCGCCCCTGTTCGCCTGCTCGCAGGATTTCGCCATCTCGCAGGCAATGCATGATGTCCCGGCGGCGCATAGGAAGCAGGAGATGTAGATCAGCGCGGTCAGTGACAGGCCGATGATGGAGGTGACAAGGCCGCCGGTGGCAATTCCCGTGGGGAGGTTCGATCCCTTGAGGTTTTTGTACGATACCGCCCCCAGGATCACGCCGATGATGCCGGTGATGAAGGCGGCGGCATTGAATCCCGGAACGCAAACCAGTACGATCGTAACGATTCCCAGAACCAGCGCTGCAGTTGCCATACTATAGCTCCTTTGCTTGCCCCATACTGTTATTGCCACAGCGCGGCGGCACGGTCAAGATATATTTTTTCAGCCCCGCCGCAATCTGAAAAAATCCTGCAGCATCCTGGCCGACTCGTCTGCCAGGAGTCCGAAACTGATCTCCGGCACGTGATTCATGCGGGGATCCCCGCAGACGCTGAAGACGGTGCCGCAGGCGCCGAAGCGGGCGTCCCTGGCTCCGATGACAAGCCTGCCGATGCGGGCGTGAATTATGGCGCCGGCGCACATTGCACAGGGCTCCTTGGTGGCATAGAGCGTGCATCCCAGAAGACGCTCGTTCCCCACGGCAGCTGCCGCACGCTCGATGGCAATCATCTCCGCGTGCCGCGTCGGGTTCTGCTCTGCCCGGTTGCAGTTGTGGGTGGCGGCGATGATGCTCCCCTCCAGGACGATCACCGCTCCCACGGGAATCTCCCCCTCGGAGAATGCCTTCTCCGCCTCGTGCAGGGCGGCCCGCATGAAACCTTCATCATTCATAAAGTTCTCCGCTGCTCAGTATGGTGCCGGCGAGCTGCGTCAGCCTCTCGTAATGGCTCCCCTTCCAGTAGATGCGGCGGCACGAGGAGCACCGGTAGAACTCCCTGCACCAGGAGAGTACACCGGGAGGGATTTGTCCGACCGCCGCCACCGATTCCCTTGCGGCGGTATCCATGGATTCGATCCTGCCGTTGCATTCGAGGCAGCGGGTAAAGGGGCGGCACAGGTCTCTCAGGGAGAAGCGCTGGAGGACCTCGACCACCTGCCGCGGGGGGTGCGTGTCCCGGACGGTATATCCCCGTGAAACGCCGCTTCGCATTAAAAGGCGTCTGTCCCTGGTAAGGAGAATCCGGTCCTCCACGGTTGAGACCTCGGCGAGATCTCTGTCGTCGAGGCGCTCGTCGTAAAGCACATCGAATCCCAGGAGCCTCAAATAACGGCTGAGCTTCCGCAGGTGGACATCCAGAACGAATCGTGCGTCATCGTGGAAGGGGGGGATGAGTCTCGGCGCGTCCTGGATCGGCGGTGTTTCCGTGAGGGGGTACACGTCGAGGCGGTCCCCTGCGCGGACCAGGTATGAAAAATCGACAGGATGGTGCTCCGCCAGTATGATGTTCACCTCCACATGGGGTATTCCCAGGGATTCCACCAGGTCCTTGACCGAACGCCTCCCCTGGAAGGTGCAGGTCAACATCCCGGGGCCATGCCGCTTCCTGACGAAAAAGTCAAGGTCTCCGTGCAGTACTACCGTCACGGTGTACATGTCATCACCTTCGTCGCGCTATCCTACGGGCCACGGCCGGAGGAGGCAAGAACAATTCGTGCTGGAATTTGTGGTATGCGCCGCCGAATGGATGTGGTATATTGTATGCAAGACTGAAAATCGGAGTTGCCATGGAATTTATCGAATGGAACGAAAACCTGAGCGTGGGAGTGAAGAAGTTCGACGATGAACACCGGAGCCTCATCGATTTCATCAACAGGCTCAACCACGCCCTGCAGGTGAAGGAAACGAAAAAGACGGTGGAGGAGATCCTCGATGGGCTCGTGAGGTACACGGGCATACACTTCACTCACGAGGAGGAGCTGATGACGCTGTATGACTATCCCCGCCTTGCAGCACACAAAGAGGAGCACCAGAAGCTCACCGCGCAGGTGGCGGAGTTCAACGAGCGGTACAGGTCCGGCGGCGCCCCCTTTTCCCTTGAGCTGATGGTGTTTTTAAAGGATTGGCTCATCAACCATATCAGTGGAAGCGATATGGCGTACAGCGATTTTTTCAGGTCGAAGGGCGTTGGCTAGGAGGATGCGGATCCCTCACCGGGCGCCGTAGAGGGCATAGTAGTCGTCAATCCTCCGCTTCATCTCGTCGTCAATGAGGATTGTCCCCCCCACAACCCTGCCCTGGAGGAATTCCACCACCTCCTTCATGGTGACGATTGGGAACGCCCTGAACCCGTATTCTTTTCGCAGCTCCTCCAGGGCAGACTGTTCACCCGTCCCGCGCTCCATCCTGTCCACCGAGACCGCCAGTCCCGCCACGGTGATGCGGGCGATTTTTTTCAGCACCGGGACCGTTTCGTGGATCGAGGTCCCCGCTGTGGTCACGTCCTCCACGATCACGATTCTATCCCCGTCCACGGGGCGGTGCCCCACAAGCGATCCCCCCTCACCGTGGTCCTTCTCCTCCTTCCTGTTGAAGCAGAAGGCAACGTCCTTGCCGAAGAGCGAGTGAAGGGACATCGAGGCGGTGACCGCCAGGGGTATCCCCTTGTAGGCGGGTCCGAAGAGGACATCGAACCGGTCCCCCATGTTCTGCCAGATGGACCTGGCGTAGTACTCGCCGAGACGAGCCAGCTGGGAGCCTGTCCGGTACCTGCCGGTGTTCACGAAGAAGGGGGTCTTTCGGCCGCTCTTGGTGACAAAGTCGCCGAAGGTGAGGACCCCGCATTCCACCATGAAGAGGATGAATTCCTTTTTGTAATCTTCCACCGATATTCTATCCCTTGAGGCGGATCTGTTTTTGGATAAGGCCGAATCCCGGCGAATTCTTCAGGATGAAGCCGTTCTCCTTGTTGGTCTGTATAACCAGGGAAGAGTAATCCTTCAGGTCTTTCGATATGAGTCCCGCTATGGATGCCGCGGTGGAGGCGTCGATTTTCGACTTGCCGGTGATGTTGATGATGATGCGGCTGGTCTTTTCGAAGGTAATCTCCTCAATCCCTCTGAGGACCATGCGGGCGATTTTTTTCGACACCAGGAGCTGGGTCTTGCTTGTCCAGTTACCGATGACGTACAGCTCTCCGGGGACCATTTCCTCGTAGGCCCCGGGATTCTGGGCCGAGATCTCGCCGTCCAGGATGATGGCACCCTCATCGGTCCTGCACGCGATAATCGCGGGTTCGGTGCTGGTGGTGTCCACCGGCGCACCCTCGGTCTTTAGCCGTGCCAGGTTTTCCCTGTTCTTTATCTCATTGAGGAACCGGTCCACTGAGGCGAGGAGATCCGCCGCTGGTCTGTCGGCCGGGACGCATTCAATGTAGAACCTGTTGCCGAAGCGGTATATATTCCTGCTATAATCCTCGATGACAGTGCTGATATCCCGCTCCTGGGAGTCCATCGACGCCAGGATCAGCCGGGGGTTGACCGTCAGGTCCTTCAGCCGCTCCACATCAGGATCGGCGGCAAGAAACAGGAAGTTCCCCCTGAGGTTATCGTTCCCCTTTTGCCGTCCCAGGATCATGCAGGAGAGTAGAAGCGACTTGAAGAGGTTCGATCCGTCCGGGTCCGATGCGTGGCCGAGGCCGCAGTCGATCCGGCCGTCAAGGATGATGGCGCAGGGGGCTCCCTGCTCCCTGATGAAACGGACGAGCTCGGCGCCTATCAGGGAGAGCTCCTTTGTCCGTTCCACCTGCTTTCGTATGATGGAAACCGAGAAGAGATTGAGATAACCCCTGGCGATTTCGCAGCCGTGCCGCTTCAATGCCATATCCACGGGGTCGGAGAGCTCCTTCCGGCTCGAGATGAAGATCGCCTTGTTCGATACCTGCACGGGCATGCTGCGCCACCTCTTGATTATTTATTGGTGCCCTCTGCCGATCTGTCAATTATTTTTAAATCTCGGATCTTCGGTACCCAGCGGCACGATCTGCACGAAGATCTCCTGGAGGCGTTCCGGGATGCCGTTCAGCTCACCCATGACGATGGTGATCTGCTTGAGGTTGGTGACGAGCTCCTTGAATATATCGTTCAGCCCGTTGGCGTTGGTGAGTACGTCGTATATCGCCACCTTCTGCTCGGTGGTGTCGTCGTCGATCTCGTGGGATTTGCCGCGGATCTTGTGCGCCTCCCGGGTGACGATCGTATTCATCTGCACCTGGTCCTTGATATCCCTGGAGACCTTCCTGATCTCGCCGCTGAACTGCTGTATCATGTCCATGATGGAGCCTGAGGACTCGAGCACGTCCTGTATCATCCGGGTGTTCCGCTCCAGGTTCCTGTTGTTCTCATCCAGCATCCCGCCGATTTCCCGTACGCTCGCCGCGGTCATGTCCGCCAGTTTTGATATCTCGTCGGCCACTACGGCGAACCCCCTGCCGGAGTCCCCGGCCCTGGCCGCCTCGATGGCGGCGTTCAGCGACAGCAGGTTGATCTTGTCGGAAATGTCATTGATCACGCTGAGCGCCTCTCCGATGTCGCGGGTCCCCTTGATGATCGTCAGCATCTCCGTGGCGGTCATGTTCAGGCCCTCGTTGTTTTTCCTGTATTCCTCGGCGACCCTGTCGGCGGCGATCACGTTCTCCTCGATTTTATCAACGAAGGTCCCGGAGGAATCGCTGAGCCCCTGGATGAGGCTTACGAGGGAATTGAGGTCCTTCGCCTGCATGGCCGACAGCTCCGCGACGCGGTTGATGCCGTCGGCGATCGATTCGATGGAGGAATTGATGTTGATGATCGCCACCGCCTCTTCCTTCGCGTGTTCCATCCCCGAGGCGCTGCTCTCCTGAATTTTTCGGATCACCTGCGTAAGGATCTGTGAAATCTCCCCCGTCTGATTCATGACCGATCGGGCGGCATCGCGGACGAGAGAGATGGAGGATTCGAGTTCTTCGAACCCGACGGTCAGCACCGCGGTGTCGATGGGGCGCCCGCTGCCGTTGAGGATGCCCTTCAGGGATCGTGATGCGATTTGCAGTGATCTGGCTGCGGATCTGCGGTACAGCTTCAGGACGGCCATGGCGGTCATGACTGAAAGGGTGCAGACAAACATAACGGCGGCTGCCGTGGAGAGGGTGGGATCGGCGAATGGCGGCGACAACGTCTCCCAGGGCCTGAGGACGATGCAGAGGGTCTGCAGGATTACTGAAATAGCCAGTGCCGCAACAATGGCCGCCGTGTTCAGGTGTATGCGCATGGTGCTCCAGAAGAAGGTGATGCGGTATTATAGAATAGTGCAATATCCTATTGCAATCACAATATTGCCGATGGGAATGAAATGAATGATAAAATGGCGGAATTTCAACCATCGTCGACGTCTTCCGGGCATCGCGGGGCCGTCAAATAGTGCTTTACTTGTACCGGGCTGGCATAATAATTCCTCACGACTTCCATGGTCTCAACTGGGTGGGGGCGGCCGAGCATGCCGGTCGGCTCCGGGCTGCGACTCCCGGCGACGGCGGTGCGGCCAGGAATAGCGATGCGGTGTGCCCCTGCCGCCGGCATGAACAGAAGGACGGTATGTGAAGATGCAGCAATCCGGAGCGGCGGGATTCAGGAAGCACCTGAGCCTGTGGGATTCGACGATGATCGTCATCGGCTCTATGATCGGTTCGGGCATATTCATCGTGAGCGCCGACATCGCCAGGACGGTGGGTTCGCCGGGGTATCTGCTGGTGGTATGGATCGTCACGGGGGTCATCACCCTGACCGCAGGCCTCTCCTACGGCGAGCTTGCGGGGATGATGCCGCGGGCCGGCGGGCAGTACGTGTACCTCCGCGAGGCCTATGGCCCCTTTACCGGCTTTCTCTACGGCTGGACCCTCTTTATGGTTATCCAGACGGGTACGATTGCGGCGGTGGCCATGGCCTTCGCTAAATTCACCGCGGTGCTGGTTCCGGCTCTGGGTGAACGCAATATTCTGGCGGAGCTGGGGCCCCTCCGCGTAAGCGCGGCGCACTGCGTCGCCATAGGGAGCATACTCTTTCTGAGCGGGTTTCATATGCGGGGGATCCACGGCGGGAAGCTTCTGCAGGACGCCTTCACTGTGACCAAGATCGCTGCGCTCCTGGGGCTCGTTGCGCTGGGCATCGCGGCGGGGGGCGGCGGGGCCCTGGGGGCAAACCTGTCGTCCCCCTGGAACGCCTCGTGGTCGCGGGTGGACGCCTCCGGGGCCGTGACGGTGGAGGCGCTTGCGGGGACCGGGATCGCGGCTGCCATAGGCGTGGCCATGGTGGGCTCACTGTTCTCCAGCGACGCCTGGTTCAATATCACCTTCATCGCCGGGGAGGTGAAGAATCCGAGGAGAAACATCCCCCTGAGCCTGGCGCTCGGGACGGGCATCGTATCACTTCTCTATATCTGCGCGAATGTGTCGTACCTGGCCATCCTGCCGCTCCGCGGCAGTATCGAGGCCGCTGACGTGCTGGGCCGGGGAATCCAGTTCGCTATGGACGACAGGGTCGGAACCGCGGCGGCCCAGATAATCTTCGGCGCTCCGGGAACCGCCGTGATGGCAGTGCTGATCATGGTATCCACCTTCGGTTGCAACAACGGGATAATCCTTTCAGGCGCCAGGGCCTATTACGCCATGGCCAGAGACGGGCTTTTCTTCAGGGGGGCGGAAGCGCTGAACAGCCGCGGCGTCCCCGCCTGGGCGCTGGCGATTCAGGCGCTCTGGTCGAGCATTCTCTGCCTGTCCGGAACATACGGCGACCTTCTGGATTACGTGATATTCGCGGTGCTGGTGTTTTACGCCCTCACGGTGGCGGGTATATTCGTGCTGAGGAGGACGAGGCCGGAGGCGGAGAGGCCCTACCGGGCGCTGGGATATCCCGTAGTACCCTTCCTCTACGTGTGCGCGGCCGCTGCAATATCCGCTGACCTCCTGGTGCTCAAGCCGAAATACACTTGGCCCGGGCTCTGTATCGTCATGCTGGGGGTGCCGGTGTATCTCATATGGCGAAGAAGGTTCCACCGGCAGCCCGATGATGCGCAGGATTAGCGCAGCTACTTCCCAACGAATATGTCGTTAATGAACTTCCCCTTTTCCACAACCCCGTCAGCGGCCGTCATGGTTCCCTGACCGGACCGCAGACTGTTTTTCCATTCCCCCTCGTATTTCGATCCGTCCGCCCAGGTCATGGTGCCGGTACCGTTTTTCTTATTGTCCTTCCAGTCACCATCGTACCTGTTGCCGGTCTTGTCGGTGAAGACCCCCTTGCCGTCCATTGTATCGTTGAGCCAGTTCCCCACATACTTGCTGCCGTCTTTCCATTCCATGGTGCCGGATCCGGAGCGCTGGTTGTTCTTCCATGAACCGGTGTAGATGTCGCCGACGGGATATTTCATGGTCCCCTCTCCCGTCCTCGAGTCCTTGTCCCAGTCCCCCTTGTATTCGCCGCCGTTTTTCCAGGTGTAGACGCCGTATCCTTGTTTCATCCCGGACTTCATGAAGCCGACGAATTTGTCGCCGTTTGCATAGGTTTTCGTTGTCATGGGGTCCTGGGTCTGCCTGAAGCAGCTTACGGACAGGGCCAGACCCGCGGCGGCGAAAAACATCAGTGACACCGTCATCGCTCGTTTCATATGAATCCTCCTCTGTCGAATGTATTCACCGTTAGTTTATAAATCCCGATGCCCCGGTGTCACCAGTTCCTCTTCAATACAACAATGCCGTGAACAAGGGCCGACGCCCATGCAACGCCGAGGAGGCTGCTCGCCGTTTCCAGCAGGAAACCCTTCCCCGGTATGAAGAAGGCGGCGAAGCCGGAAATGGATGGGACGATGAAAAGGATCGCGAAGAGTACCCCGGCGATCCTGACCGTAAAGTAGCGCGTGTACTGCGTTGCCAGGAGCAGGCTCGCGATGAAGATGGAGAACCATTTTATCCTGGTCCAGAGCATGAGCATCCCGATTGATCCCTCGCTGACCTCGCCGGAATTCGTGTAGGCCGACAGCTCCAGCAGCCGCAGGTTTTCGCAGCAGTCACCGATGAGCATGAGAACGGCCAGGGCGATGCCGGCGTAGAGCAGCGGGCGGTCAAGGCGTCCCCTGCGCTCCGACAGGAGCGTATAGAGGAAGAGGGAGAGGGACGCATAAAAGACGGAATAGCAGGCCAGGAAAAAGAAATCGTAGTGGTTCAGGGTGTCCATGGTCAATCTGAGCGCTCTCCCCTGCTCGGTGCCCGGATCGCCCAGTGCGAGGAAAAGCTCGTCCGGTGATTCCAGAAGTTCGAACCAGATGATTGCGGAGTTGAACCCCCTGACGTTCGGGTGAACCGCGGGTTTCCTGGCACCCCCGGTTTGGGTGGTCATGGTGAGAAACGAGATGATGACTAACAGCCCGGCTACGGTGACAAAGAGTGACGCCTTTTTAATCTGAGTGTGCATGTCGTTCCCCTCCTCTCGTTGAAGATTATTGAAGCACATGGCGGCCGTGAGGGACATCCCTATACAGCACCTCCATGTAGGGGCGGAAGCCCGCCTTTCTCCAGAAGCAGGACGATTTTTCGTTCCCCACCGCCACGTTCAATTCGATCCGTGAAACTCGCTTGCGCTCGAACCAGGACGCCATCTCGGTGAAGAGGGCGCCGCCGATGCCGTGCCGCTGGTGAGACTGGAGCACCGCGATGCTGTCGATCTCGCCGTAGACAGGATCGGGGTACACCGGCGTCTTGATCATCATCTTCCCGATGCAGAAACCCGTTACGGCAGATGCCGTTACTGCCACCAGTACATGCGCCGACTCGTTTTTGATGTTCATGGTCAGATATTCTGAAAAGAGCAGGGGTGACTCGGGGACCTTTATGAACACCGGATCGATGGCGGCATGATATGACACGAACTCGCGGTAGATTGCTACCGCTCCGTCGACATCTTCGAGCCTGCATTCTCTGATTGCCGTGTTATTCATGGGATTAGAAAACACGCTTTCAATAGTGAGCGGGAAAAAACGGGTTGTCAATGAGTATTTGTAAAAAAAAATCTCCCCAGAGGGAGATTCGTATCGCGGTTTACCGGCCCTATATGGCCTATTCGTTTCTTTTTGGCCGCGCCCTGTTGACCCGTATGTTTCTCCCGTCTACCTCTGAGCCGTCAAGGCCCTGGATCGCCTTTTCAGCCTCTTCATCATTCGGCATCTCAACGAAGCCGAAACCCTTTGATCTCCCTGTGTCCTGATGCCGGATGATCTTTGCAGAAGAAACCTCTCCGAACTTCTCGAACAGGGTCTTCAATGATTCGTCCGCCATGCCGTAGGAGAGATTCCCCGCATAGATTTGTAGAGACATACATACACCTCTTACTATAAAACTAAACCCGTCCCTGAATGAAACATCCTGGACTGGATTTTACGAGCCAGCGGTTATTACTATCATTGTTATTTGGATCGAGGAACAGACGCACGGCACATGGGTGGAGGGAGCAATTATTATAATGGATTAATCATTATAAATAATCCAGTATCACCTGCACCATCAATACCGGATTATCTGTAAATCCTGTACCAAGAAACCCTGACAAAGATCACTGTATGCAATCATTATATCCCGCGGGAAATATAAGTCAAGAATCTTTTTCCCACTCTATCTAAAATTCTGACATGCTATCCGTACCATGGACAGGTACTGGCGTTCCGCCTGCCGTCACGCCGAAGGGAACGCGGGAAAGATTCGTCAGTCCGTCTCGAAGGTTCGTTTTGCTTCCAGAAATGACGGGAGGTGCCGCAGGAAATACAGGAGGCTGTACCGGTGCTGCCACAAACGTCTGGCGAATTTCCTCCGGTAATCCCTGGACATGTAGAAGGTTCTCACGAATTCGCCGTAGAGGTGATCGAGGCGCTCCCGGGATTCAATCCCCGAGGGGAGAAATACGAAGTTGAGGCAGTTCATGAGCCTCCAGTCCTCGTTAAAATCCCCCTCGTCCCGTATGGTATTCCAGATCGGCGCGCCAGGGAATGGGGTGAATTTTGACATGTTCATGTCGTCGAGACCCAGGGACAGGACGAATTCCGTGGTGAGCCTGATCGATCGCTCTGTCTCTCCCGGAAGCCCCATCATGAAAAGCCCCTTGGCCCTCAGGCCGTGGCCCTGGATGCGGGCAACGGTATCGCGGACATCATCGAGCGTGACGCCGGATTTGTGGCGCCGGAGCATCTCGGGGTCGGCCGATTCTATCCCCAGGGAAACCATCAGGCAGCCGGCCCTCTTCAGGAGCGTCAGAAGGCCGTCATCGGCGAAGCCGACCCGCACCGCGCAGTTGAACTGAAGGCCCAGAGGCCGCTGGATCAGCATGCCGCAGAGCGACTCGATCCGGTCGCGATGGAGAGTAAAGAGGTCGTCGTAAATGTTTACGTGCCGCACGCCGTAGGAGGTGCGAAGAAATTTCAGGTGATCGTAGATGTAGCGGGCTGAGTTGTAGCGGTAGCTCCGGCGGAAGACGGAACGGTCACAGTAGGAGCACTGGTAGGGACACCCCCTGCTGGTAATCAGTGTGGCTCCCGGCGATCCCACGTGGCTGAAGAGTGGAAGGTTGTAGCCCCGGGGAAAGCCCTCCAGCAGGTCGTATGCCGGGAAGGGGAGGCTGTCCAGGTCGCCGATGGGCTCCCTGGCCTCGTTTGTCGTCACCGCATCGCCGTTCCGCCAGACTAACCCCGGCACTGATGCTGGCTCTTTGCCGGAGGCGATATCGGCAAGAACGCCTTCTCCCTCGCCCATGCAGAGATAGTCGATAGCGGGGAACCGTTCCAGAAGCTTACTCCCCAGGGCCGAGGCGTGAACGCCGCCGAAAATCGTGATGATGCCGGGGTCCGCCTCCTTCAGGCGGCACGCCATCTCGTAGGCATCGAAAAAACCCGAGGTGGTCACCGAGAATCCCGCCAACTCCGGGGAGAGGGAGGCCGCCGCCTTTATGTTCTCCTCCATGGAGGTGGGTGCGGCGGGACCGAGACAGTCGTGTACGGCCACGTCGTGCCCGTCACGGCGAAGATGGGCGGCGATCGAAAGAAGGCCCAGTGGGGCCATGCGGTTCGCCACTGCGGCGATGTCCCTTCGTCCGGGGACCCAGTTGTAACCCGCGGGATGTACGAGGACGATCTTCATCGTTCAGTACCATTGGGCTGAATAGGGTTTTCGCATGGCGTGGCGCAGGAAACGTGAGGAAGGGTAGCCCAGGGCGAGTACCGCGTGTATGCGGTCTTCGGCGGGGATTCCGATCCGTTTCTTCAGCTTCATAAGACGGTTGATCGACTCCACCGCGTAACCGATGTAACAGGTGCCGAGCCCCAGCAGATGGGCCAGCAGGGTGACGTTGTATGATGCGTACTGCGCGTCCTCAACGGGGGTGCTCCCGATCATGGGCCCGTGGAAGAGGATGAGCGCCGGCGCCCCGTGGAAGAGGAGGTCCCTCCCCCTCTCCGATTCGGCGATGGCGTTTACCACGCTCTGGTAATGGTCGTTGTAGTAGCGCAGGAGGGCGGTGCCCATCAGGGGGATGCTGCCGTAGCGGATCAGGGGATTTCGCGCCAGCGAGTTCAGCTTCAGGAAGAAGGTCTTGATTTCCCCGGCAACCTGCCGGACCTTGTCCCTCCCGTTGATGACCGTAAAGCGCCATTCCTGACGGTTGCTCCCCGAGGGGGCGGTCACCGCGAATTGCAAAAGGTCACGGATCGTATCGTCGGAAACAGGCCGGTCTGTATAGGATCGGATGCTCCTCCTGGAGCGGATGGCGTTCACCAGGATTCCCGGCGGGGTCGTTCCTGGTGGAATGAATTTTTCGTCGCAGGGGAACGTGTCGAAAGAGACCGGCCTGAGCGCTTCCGGATCGAAACGTATCGCCCCCACCGGGCAGACGCAGTAGCAGTGGCTGCAGAGCATGCACTCGTCGACAAGGGGGCGCGCAGTGCCGGCGACCAGCTCCAGGTGGCTCTTCGGGCAGACATGGACACAGGCGCCGCATCCGGTGCAGGTCTCGCTGTCGATTATGGGTATTCTCGTGGTCATTGGATCGCTGCTCTGTGAGCAATGCAATCATGCCGGGCGGCGCGGCGTCAAGATTTTTTATCCGCCGTTGAGCGCCCCCTTTTGCCCAGGGAACCGGTGGCAGAATGACCGCATTGCAGAAGCATCCGCCGGTACATTCACCGCTGAAGCTTTGTGAAGGGATCGGGTCTCGAACCTTCTGTGCAATGATCACCTGTGCAGCGTGTCATCACGGAATACCCCTGTATGAATGTCGTGAGATTTTGGGAAAAAAATACTCGACATATGGAAGGGAAGATATGTGCTGGTAGCAATTGTGTCACACGTCATCGTCTGTTCGACAGAATACGGTTCAGTGTATTTATGAAAGGATACGCAAAGCTGAATAGGTACGGCATTATGGACCTCGCATCCCGACTCTGGGGAGTGAGGGCCGATGCAACCGGGAGTGAAGGGGCCCTCAAGTCGATTTCCCGGATCATCACCTCGGAACTGGGCCAGTATTTCGGGCCAGAGATACTCGACACACCAGACGAGCTTATGGTTTCGTTCATTGAGCTTCTCGATCAGATCGTTTTCGAGATTGAAGAGAATACCCCCTCCGACGGATCGATAAAGGAATACATTATCGACGATCTCTATCTCAGGCTGGGAAAATACCTTGATGCTCTCCATGACATGGAGCTGTACAAACAGAATCTGGGGAGTGGATTCCTCACCCGTGAGGACACGGTCATCATCAGGCATTTCGGCATGAATGAATTCATGCCGGAGCTCATGGCTGAATACCATGAGCGGCCGGTATTGAAAAAATCGATACTGCGATCGCTGCTCGCCTTTTCATCGGAGAAGCTGATAACCTTTTATTACCAGATTGCAAAGGAGGACGGCTGCGTCGAGGCGAGGATCCTTGCCCTGCTGGGCCTGAAGCTTCACGGCTCAAAATTCAGGAACTGGAAGCACCTTCGCAGCGGCGATGTCCAGTTCGATTCTCTGATCGAGTACGTTTCCTGCTTCGACGCGGGACAGGCGAACGAAAACGGCCTTCCGGAGGATATCTACACCCTGATGTTCGCGATCAATTTCATCGAACAGATGGTCGTGGGGCTGAAAAACAGGGAGTTCCTGCACTGGACGGTGGAGGTGTTGAAAACGATAACCTTCATCGGGATTCCGGTGCAATTTCAATCCGATATGTACACCTCCATCGCGAATATACTGACCTACTGCGATGCGGACGTGATTCGCGACGTGCTCAGCGACGAGGCGGTGCTGAAGTCGTTCATTCACCTGCTGGAGGTGCTCCCCCCCGAGACCTTCAGGAGGGTGACCGTATCGCTGGCTGTCCTGGGCAGCGATTTTACCGAACCGGTCACTAAGCTGATTTCCACCGGGGAGGTGATTCCCAGGGAGGGCGAGTCGAACATCATGGGATATCTTCTCTGGGGCGGCGAGGCCGTGATGCTGTAGCGGCCCTCAGAAGCCCCTTCCGCTGTCGAAGAGTATTGTCACCGGCCCGTTGTTGGCCAGGGTAAGCAGCATATGAGCCCCGAATACGCCGGTCTGGACCCTGCCGTATTCGCTCCTGAAGCGGTCGACGAACCGGGAAAAAAATTGCATCGCAGTGTCCGGCGGCATGGCGTCGGAGTAGGAGGGGCGCCTCCCCTTTCTGGCATCGCCGTAGAGGGTGAACTGGGAGACCAGCAG